>JAGAYB010000022.1 GCA_017940705.1 Selenomonas sp.
GTGCGCCGCAGGTTGTTGGAGATTTCAATGACAGATTTGGCAAATAAACAAGAAAAAACAAAATTTACCCTGCCTAAACGGCCGCAAAAGCGGCTGTTTATTGGCATGTTGTTATTGACCACTGTCCTTATGGCTTTGGTGTTTTATGGCTTATGGTACATAGCAAAGCCGGGACTTTTGGGCATTGCTGATTTTCTGCCGCTGGCAGTGGGGGCTGTTTTCAGCCTGATTACGCTGGTGGCTTTGCTCGGTATTGTCAATATGATACTGGCAGTAAACGGTCTGCCCAGGCTGCCTTTTTTACAGCGGCAGAACTATGAGCTTATCAATATGCTGTTCCCGGCAGTGGTGCGCCTTGCCAAAATCTTTGGCATCAGCCGCCGCCGTCTGGAAGGCTCCTTTATTGCCACCAGCAATATGATGTTTAACAACATGGGCATCAGGGTACCGGCGGAGAAGCTGTTGGTAGTTACGCCGCACTGCCTGCAGCTGGCTACGTGTCCGCACAAGATTACGCGTGACCCGCATAACTGCAAGCGCTGCGGCGGCTGCGACATCGGTTCACTGGTGACGCTGGCCGATGAAATGGGCTTTACCTTTTTTGTAGCTACGGGCGGCACATTAGCCAGACAGGTTGTTTATAAGACACGGCCGCAGGCGGTACTGGCTATAGCCTGCGAACGGGATTTGATGAGCGGTATTCAGGATGTCTATCCTTTGCCGGCAGTGGGGGTGCTGAATATCCGTCCCAACGGGCCGTGCTATAATACCCATGTTGACATGTCAGAAGTGCGCAGACAGTTAGAGAAAATCATTATTCCCAAGGAGCAAGATAATGGATAAAGCAAGGAAACTTGCCTGTGAAGTATTAAATGAAGTTCATGAAAAAAAAGCTTATGCTAATGTGGCGCTGGTAAAACATTTGCGCAAGGCTGAACTTAGTGATCAGGACCGGCGCTTTGCCACCGAACTGGTTTATGGGACAGTGAAGGCCGGAGACACACTGGACTGGATATTGCGCCGCTACGTGAACCGTCCTTTAAAAAAGATTCCGCCGATGATTCGTGAGGTTCTGCGTCTGGGAATATATCAGCTGTTTTATCTTGATAAGGTACCGGCTTCGGCTGCCTGCAATACGGCAGTGGAGCTGGCCAAGAAGTACAGCCATGCCGGTACGGTGAAATTTGTCAACGCTGTCCTGCGGACGGCGGTACGTGAGCCGGAAAAGGCGGTTTTCCCCACGGGGAAAGGCAGGGAAACAGAAGGGCTGGCTCTTCGGGAGCAGCATCCGTATTGGCTGGTAAAGCGCTGGGTGAAGCAGTTTGGCTGGGCCGAGACCGAGGCTCTGTGCAGGTTCAACAACAGTCAGCCGCTATTGTCGGTGCGGACGAATACCCTTAAGACGAGCCGCAGTGAGCTGCTGAAATCCCTGGAAGCTGCGGGAGCCGAGGTGCAGGAAAGCTGCTGGACGGACGAGGGCGTGCTGGTTACGGCGCACGGTGCTTTGGATGAGCTGGCGCCGTTGCAGGACGGACGCTGTCAGGTACAGGATGAAAGCTCTATGCTGGTGGCTCATGTGGTTGACCCTCAGCCCGGAGAACTGATTATCGACTGCTGCAGCGCTCCGGGAGGCAAGACTACCCACATGGCGGCGCTGATGAAGAACAATGGCCGCATTGTGGCCGGTGATATTTACGAGCATAAGCTGGAACGCATTGCAGAAAATGCCCGGCGTCTGGGGATTGACATTATTGAGCCGACATTGCTGGATGCCCGTGAAGTGGGCGAAGAGTACGAAGCTATGGCAGACAGGGTGCTGGTGGATGCTCCCTGCTCGGGGCTGGGGGTATTGCGGCGTAAGCCCGATGCCCGTTGGAATAAAAGCGCAGAGGAAATAGGCCGGCTGCCGGAATTGCAGCTGCAGATACTGCACAGTGCCGCCAAGGCGTTAAAAACCGGTGGTGTGCTGGTCTACAGTACCTGTACGATAGAACCGGGAGAAAATCAGGAGGTTGTGGCAAAATTTTTGGCCGCACATCAGGAATTTGCTCTGGAAAAGGCCGGTGATTATTTACAGCCAAGGCGTCAGGCGGACATGGTGCAGCTCTATCCCCAGCGCGACGGCACCGATGGCTTTTTTATCGCCCGTATGCGCAAGGTGAAAGGATAAGTTAAGTGATAAATATATTCGGCATGCCATTACAGGAATTGCAGGCAGCGTTAAAGCCTTACAATGTGCCGGGCTTTCGCGCCAAGCAGATTGCTCAGTGGCTTTATCAAAAAGGCGTGGTTGACTTTGGGGAGATGACAAATCTTTCCAAGGACTTACGGGCGCAGCTGGCGCAAGTTTTTATAATTGCCCGGCCGCAGATTAAGGCGCGGCTGGACTCGCAGGATGAAAGAACGACCAAGTTTTTGCTGGAGTACACCGATGGGACGGCTATCGAGACGGTGCTGATGCGCCAGCCTTATGGCAACAGCATTTGTGTATCTACGCAGGCAGGCTGTAATATGGGCTGTGCCTTTTGCGCATCGACTCTGCATGGTATGTCCCGTGACCTGACCTGCGGTGAAATTCTGGCTCAGGCGGTGGACATAAACGATATGCTCCGGGAAGAGAGCGGCGGCAAGGTGGATACCATGGTCATCATGGGCAGCGGCGAGCCTTTGATGAATTATGAAGAAGTGCTGAAATTCCTGCGGCTGATTCATGAGCCCTATACATTGGGCATGGGCTATCGCAATATCACCCTGTCAACCTCGGGGATTGTACCGCGGATGTATCAGCTGGCAGAAGAGGGGCTGCCCGTATCCCTGTCGGTATCGCTGCATGCCCCCAATCAGGAGCTGCGCTCCCGGCTGATGCCGATAAACCGCAAGTATCCGTTAAAGGATGTAGTGGCGGCGGCCAGGAATTATGCTGACAAAACCAAACGGCGCGTGACCTATGAGTACATTCTGATTGATGGTGTTAATGACGGGGAGGCGCAGGCCAGGGAACTGGTGGCATTGCTGCGCGGGCAGCTGGCCAGTGTCAACCTCATTCCCATAAATCCCGTGGTGGAGCGTAATTTGCTGCGTCCCTCCAAGAGCAGGATTGACTGGTTTGAAGGCTATCTTGCCAGTCATCATGTGAACGTCACGGTGCGCCGGGAAATGGGTACGGACATTCAGGCGGCCTGTGGTCAGCTTCGCAATAAACATCTTGAAAAATGATGTACCCATGGTAAAATTACGATATAACGAGGCAAGAAAATGTCCCCCACCTCAGCAGGTGGGGGCACGAATACCAAAACAGGCGGCGAGCATATCTCCCGCCTCGTTGAAACGCCAAGAGGAAGTTTTGCCTATGGCAAAACTGGAACAACGGCGTTATAA
>JAGAYB010000182.1 GCA_017940705.1 Selenomonas sp.
CCTACGTTTTCGTTGAAAATCTGATGCAGGAAGAGTTCCAGCGTGCCCTTGAGGTCAGCAAAGCTGATACCCTTGTCGATGACGAGGCCTTCCACCTGCGTGAACATCGGGGAATGCGTGGCATCGTATTCATCACGGCGGTAAACACGGCCCGGCGCAATCATGCGAATCGGCTTGTTGGGCTCATTGGCCTGCATGGTACGGGCCTGCACCGGCGAAGTCTGGGAACGCATGAGAATTTCATCAGTAATATAGAAGGAATCCTGCATATCACGGGCCGGATGGTCTTTAGGAAGGTTCAGCGCTTCAAAGTTGAAATAGTCACGCTCGATTTCCGGGCCTTCCTCCACGCTGAACCCCATGTGAACAAAAATATCCTTGATGCGCTGCATCGTGAGCGTCAGCGGATGCAGATGCCCCTGCGGAACACTCCGCCCCGGCAAAGTCACGTCAATCTTTTCACTGGCCAGACGAGCCGTCATTTCCTTAGCCTTTAATTCGCCAGCCTGTGCATTGATGGCTGCTTCCACCTCTGCCTTGGCTGCATTGACAATCTTGCCGACCTTTGGACGTTCTTCTGCCGACAGGCTGCCCATTCCGCGCAGAATGGCCGTAAATTCGCCCTTTTTGCCCAAGTATTTTACGCGAATATCATTAAGCGCCGTCATATCACCGGCGGCCTTAACCTCTGTTACGGCAGCCGCCTTTAGCTCAGCAATCTTTTCTTCCATATTTACCTCCTGCTAATCTTTTACACATAATCAAAAAAGCCCTCGCCCCTGCACAATCTGTGCACGAGGGGCGAAGGCTAAGGAATTACTTTCGCGGTACCACCCTGATTTATCACTTAAAAACTTCTTAACGCGAAGTACACGTCCGGCATTTCCTCCGAAGGACTCCCAAGCGAACTTTCAGCCCCCGGCATTATCTCCTTCCCAGCCACGGAGACTCTCTATAAATGCCTGCAGGATTTACTCTTCTTGTTCATCGCCACAATACATAAAATTGTAGCATAAAGGCCGCAGGAATGCAATGCGCAAATGCTTAATATTTTACGCCCAGCTGACGGCACAGCCAGCGCATCATGGCCTTGTTGGTATCTTCGCCCACATAGCCATGTTCGGCTTCTGAGTTACACATAAAGATATTTTCCACACCAGCATCGGTCAATGCCTTTTGCAGGCTGATACTTTGCAGAATGGGCACGAGCGAATCATGACCGCCATGGGCAATGAAGAACGGCGGCGCATCTTTCGTCACCTGATAAACAGGACTGGCCAGCTTAGCCATTTCCACCATTTTCCAATATGGTGAAGTTTTATCCTGTGCCTCGTCAAGCTTGCGCAAGGTTCCTACGCCCTGACCTTCTCCCACAAAGCCCAAGAGAATGGACTCATTTGCACGGACAGAATCATGGGTTTCGGCCGCCTGAGCAGGGTCTTGCAGTTTGGTACTCATTTCCGGTGCCATGGTCAAAAGATTGGTGGGGCCATAATAATCAACACAGGCTTTTACTCTGCTGCTATAGCCAAGGTTGCCGCCTTCATCGCCTTCGAGTGCCTTATTGCCGCTGGTCACAGCAAGTTCTGCAGCCATGTGCGCTCCGGCAGATGTGCCCGCTATGGCAATCCGCTCAGCATCCAGCCCATATTCATCGGCATGAGCGCGTACAAAACGCACGGCCGCCTTTACATCATAAATCTGCGCAGGGAAGGCCGCTTCGCTGTTCAGCCGGTAATCCACGGACACAAAGGCAATCCCATGATTTAATACATCCTTGAAAATCTTATACGATGATTTATTGTCCTTGTCCATCAAGGCATTGTTACCATTGTTCACCATACTGGATGTACTTTGCTTAGCATCGTCCCCCTCATAGGAGCCTCGTGCCCAGCCGCCGCCATGCACGAACACCAGTACAGGAACTTTTTCGGCTTTCGCTTTCGGCGGCACAAATACATTCATGCGCAGCTGGCGCGGCGCACCATTGTCATTTTGCACATTGGCCACTACGACATCACGGTAGGTTGGCTGCATATTGACCAGGTTTTCGGCAGCTGCGCAGCTGCCACCAGTCATGGGCACAGCAAAAGCCAATGACAATAACGCCGCTAGAGAGAGTTTCCGCAATTTACCTGCTTTCATCGCTACGACCTCCTGCTTTTATTTTTTCAAACGCTTATAATTTGCATCAAAGTATTTGCCAGCACGAATTTCATCCGTCATGCCGACATAAGGTGCTTCGGCAATAACGTCTTCGTTATTCTGACCTGCCTTGCCCATGTAGGTAATCTTGGCAAATTCCGGCACCAGATATTTCGGATACGTTTCGTACTTTTCGCGAGACTCTTCCATCAGGTCAATGTGCTCATTCTGGAAGCAGACCGTAATGGACGGATGATCCTGCACCCATTTCGGGAAGAAAATCACGCCATGCATGATATTTTCATTGGGCATAAAATCCAAAGCCACATCCGTGCCCGTCGGTTCCGTCCACGTTACCTTGAATACGCCATCCGTGAGCTTGACGATATTGGCTTCCTGGTCCTTCACCCAACGACCAGCAACCATGCCACCATGAATGCGGTAATCAACCGTATGATCATTCTTGGCATACCATTCATATTCCCAGCCATTATCATAAGTATAAATAAAATGCGTTCCTAAAAAATCATCCAGTTCCTTAAATTTCATCTTTAAGTTCCTCCTTAAATCATGTATGTATTTACATATTCTTAACATAATGTATCATAGCGCCTTTTCAGCTCCATGTCAATATCATGTAATAAAATACATGTAAATTTTATTCATCTATGCTATACTAGGGCAAGATAAAAAGGAGATGTGATGAAGATGGCACAAAAAAACGTACTAAAATATATTATCCTGGGACTGCTGGCACATCGGGAGCTGGCCGGCTATGATATCAAAAAACTCTTTGAAGAAGAATTAGGCGATTTTTGGTATTCCAATCATAGCCAGATATATCCCGAACTGCGTCATATGGAAGATGACGGCCTGATCAGTTCCCGCACAGAACTCGTCGGCAAAAAGCTCGAAAAAAAATTCTATCAGATTACAAAAAGCGGACTGCAACTGCTGTCCGCCTGGATGCATGAACCACTGAGCCAGCCTGTGCCAACCCGGGACGACTTTACCATGAAGCTTTACCTGTTGGATTCGGCCGCTGACCCATTGACACGCCAACTCTTTCAAGAGGAAATCGCCCGCCATGAGGAAAAATATCAATACCTCCAAGCCCGCTGGCAGCTACTGTTTGCCGACGAAGAAGCACGCCAGAAACATTTTGGCCACCGCTGCATACTCCAGCAGGCCATCCTGCGGGAAAAACAGCGGCTTGACTGGCTTCGCCAGGAATTAAAGAACCTCCCTGTTCAGCAATAACCGCAAAATCAGCAGGGATTTTTTTGCCAAGTTTTCAGAACTTCGTTTGTGTACCATGACTGCCATCGTTTTTATGACTGCCAAAAGTTCCTACATAACCGGGCTGCAGGAGATTAAGCGCCTTTAGCACATCCCCGACCCGAATGGCCGCATAGAGGTTAAAGCGGGTATCCGGATGATTGAGGTCAATTTCCAGCAATTGGGCAATCTTTTCGCAGCGATAACGTACCGTGTTCACATGGACAAAAAGTTTTCCCGCCCTGCCGCTGCATTTTCTGCGCCAAAGCCCCGATTCCCCTGCCAGCCATCAATTCCAGCCAGTCAAGTGCTGCATTCTTTTCCTCCATTATCAAACCTCCACAGCTATGATTAATCGATTTGTACAATCCTACAAACCAGCCTTTTCTTTATCTTGTTTACTTTTATTCAGTACTTATTGTTTGTATTATTGATAGCCCCCGCATTCTCTGTTATACTTATTTATTGGAACCATTAAGGTAAAACCTATCCAAAAAGGAGTTTTTATTAGATGCTGTTAAATCGTAAATCTGTAGAATTATTGGCCCCTGCCGGTACCTGGGATGCTCTGGTAGCCGGTGTGGAGGCCGGTGCTGATGCTTGCTACCTCGGAGGCAAGCATTTTAATATGCGCATGCACGAAGGTGATTTCAACTTTGATGATGAGATGCTCAAAAAGGCCATCGCCTACACGCATGAGCATGGTGTAAAACTTTACATCACACTGAATAACCTCATCAGTGACGAGGAAATCCCGGCGCTGCGTGAATACCTCACCTACCTCAACGAAATCCGCCCGGACGCTATTTTGGTGCAGGACTTTGCGGTACTCGAACTCATTCATGAAATGGGCATTAAAATTCCCGTGCACACGTCCGTCATGATGAACACGCACAATGAGCACGCCATTGAAAAACTCAAGGAATACGGCATCACGCGTGTCGTTGTGGGCCGCGAAATGACGCTGTCCGAACTCTCCCTTTTCCGTGAACGCACGGGCATTGAGGTGGAATACTTCATGCACGGCGATATGTGTATCAGCGAAAGCGGCCAGTGCATTCACTCCGGCGTGGTCTTTGGCCAGAGCGGCAACCGCGGCCGCTGCTTGAAACCATGCCGCTGGGCATATCAGTTAATCGATGAAAAGACAGGTGAAGTGCTCGACAAGGACAGCGACGGTGCCTATAAGCTGGCGCTCAAAGATATGTGCATGTACCGCCATATCCCCCAGCTTATTCAGGCCGGTGTGTTCTCGTTTAAAATCGAAGGCCGTATGCGCCCCGCGCCGTTTATCCGCCGTATTGTCAGCACCTACCGCCAGGCCATTGACGCCTATATCGCTGACCCGACGGGCTGGCAGCCGGACGAAGAAGGCTGGAAGAACCTTTACGAGAACCGTGCGCGCGATTTTACGACCACCTTTGCCTTCGGTTCCCCGGATAAAAAGGACATTGGCTTTGACGGCACGCGTGAACCGCGTTTCTTCAGCGACGCCGTGAAGGAGGCCGGTTTCCAGGACGAAATCTTAAAGCAGGAACGCGATATTGACAAGTCAAATGATGACCATCGCACCCTCAGTGTCCGCGTCAACACCGTAGCCGCAGCCAAGGCTGTTATTGACAACGGTGCTGATATCGTTTATGTCGGCGGTGAAACCTTCCGCCCCAACAAGCCCTGGAGCCTCAAAGACTTTGCTGACATCATCGCTTATGCCAAAGGCAAGGCCAAAGTTGTCATCAATACACCGCGCACGACCATGCGCCGTGAATGTGGCGAACTCGAACAGTTCTTCACCGCTCTGAAACAGCGTGAACTCAAAGCTGATGGTGTCATGGTCAGCAATCTCGGTTCTTTGAAACTGGCCAAGCGGCTGACGGATTTGCCGGTTCAGGCTGATGTATCCTTCAACCTCTTCAACCATCTGGCAGCCAAGTTCTTGAAGGAAAACGGCCTGACCATGGGAACGGCTTCCTACGAGCTCTCCTTCGAACAGCTGCGCGAAATCGTGGAAAGCTCCGAACTGCCCATCGAAGTTGTCGTCCATGGCTCCTACGAGTCCATGATTTGCGACCACAATATCCCGGGCATGAGCCTGCCTTTCTTCAACGAACTCAGCAATCCCGAAGTTCTTGACCGCCATTACGCCCTGCTCGACAAAGCCGGCGAAAAACACTCCCTGCGCATTGACCAGTTCGGCCGCAACCATATCTACTTTGCCAAGGATCTCTGCCTCTATCCGTACCTTTCCAAGTTTAACGGCTTAGGCGCTTACCGCATTGAGGCGCAGGACTACGCGCCCGAATTTGCCGGCATGGTCACCCGTATTTACCGCACAGCTCTCGATAACCTCGCGGCCGGCAAAGAGGCCTTCCATGCCGACGACCTCGAAACGCTCAAAAAAGGTCCGCGTGAACTGGGGCTTGGCACCTACCGTTTCCGCCGCAGCCGCAACTCCATCTAACCTAATTATTTTTGAGGAGAGGGAAATATGGAAAGCAAAAAATTTATTGGCCCTAAGTCCATTATCGCCAAAAAGAAAAAATACATCATGCCCTGCTTAGGTCATTTCTACAAGGAACCGGCCCAGATGGTCAAAGGTTCCATGCAGTACCTTTGGGACAGCACGGGCAAGAAATATCTGGATATGTACGCCGGCGTCTCTGTCATGAACTGCGGCCACTGCAATCCGGAAATTCTGGAGAAAATGAAAGCCCAGATTGACGAACTGCAGCATGTCTGCAATATCTACCTGACGGAAAACTTCGTGAACCTCGCGGAAAAACTGGCAGAAGTCACCCCGGGTGACCTGCAAAAATCCTTCTTCTGCTCCACGGGTTCCGAGGCCACGGAAGGTGCCTTCCTGCTGGCCTCCGTCTACACGGGCAACAGCGAAATCATCGCCCTGCGCCACGGCCTGCACGGGCGCACCAAACTGGGCATGAGCGTCACCGGTCTTACCATGTGGCG
>JAGAYB010000183.1 GCA_017940705.1 Selenomonas sp.
AGATTGCCATATTTAAAGCCCTTGGCGGTCAGGCGGCAGCCTGCTTCATCCACGGTAAGCAGGCCCTTTTCCGCCAGCTCTGCCATCGTCCTGCCATAGATATCAGCAAGCTCCGTCTGGAACTTGGCCGCAAATTTTTTACGGGAAAGACCCGCTGCCGTCCGCAGGGCCAGAAAAGCAAATTCCTCCATGGCATGCTGGCGCGTGGGCTCTTCTTCCAGCTGCCGTACACAGCCCTTAGCCGTTATCCCCTTTATGTAGTCGGCAATGACGGCAGTGTTTTCATAGCGCCGTCCCTCCAAATACGAATGAGCCGCCGCCCCCAGCCCGAGATACGGCACGTCCTGCCAGTAACCGAGATTGTGACGGCTTTCCCTGCCCGGCAGGGCAAAGTTGGACACCTCGTACCGCGCAAAACCCGTCTGCGGCAGGACTTCGTTTATATAATCGTACATCTGCTCCGTCAGTTCCTCTGAGGGCAGACTGAGTTTTCCCTGCCTGTCCTGCGCCGCAAACACCGTGCCCTCTTCCAGCTGCAGCCCGTAGATGGAAATATGCTGTACGCCCAGCCCACGCGCCGCCTTGATACTGTCAGCCACATCTGTTAAAGTCTGCCCCGGCAGGCCGTACATCAGGTCAACGCTGATATTAGCAAAGCCTGCGGCCTGCGCCAGCTTTACAGCCTGCACCGCTTCTTCTGCGCTGTGAATCCTGCCGATACGCGCCAGCAGATTGTCATTAAAACTTTGCACGCCAAAACTCAGCCGGTTGACGCCACCATCCTTTAATGTCTTAAAATACGCTTTATCCACCGTGCCGGGATTACATTCCACGGTAAATTCTGTCTCTGCCCTGCCGATGTGTTCCACTGCTGCCGTAAGTATCTGTGCCATAGCTTCTGCCGGCAGGGCAGTCGGTGTGCCGCCGCCGATATAGATGGTGGCAGGCCTGCCCCATTTTTGCCGATAACTAAGGCCCTGTATCGCTATTTCCTGACACAGGGCCTTGGTATAGGCTTCCATAAGGCTTTCCTTCCCGGCATAGGAAGGAAAGTCACAATAAAAGCACTTCTGCCGGCAAAAGGGAATATGTATGTATACGCCCCATTGCATAATATTTCTTCCTTTTAAATCAATCAATCTTCAAAATGGCCATAAAGGCTTCCTGTGGCACTTCGACACTGCCTACAGCCTTCATGCGCTTCTTGCCTTCCTTCTGCTTTTCCAGCAGTTTCCGCTTACGGGAAATATCGCCGCCATAGCACTTGGCCAAAACATCTTTGCGTCGTGCCCGGACGTTTTCCCGGGCGATAACCTTGGAGCCGATGGCCGCCTGAATGGGAATTTCAAACATCTGCTGCGGAATGATTTCCTTGAGCTTTGAGGCCAGCTGCCGCCCACGGCTCTGCGCCCTGTCCTTATGGACGATGGTCGAGAGGGCATCCACGGGGTCGCCGTTCAAGAGAATATCCACCTTCACGAGCTTGGATTCCTGATAATCCGCCAGCTCGTAATCCAGTGAAGCATAACCACGGGTAGCTGACTTCAAGCGGTCAAAATAATCATAGATAATCTCATTTAAGGGAATGTGATAGGTAATCATCACCCGGTTGGTGTCCAGATAGTCCATATTCTTGAACACGCCCCGTTTTTCCTGCGAAATCTCCATCACAGCGCCCACAAAATCATTGGGCACGATGACCGTTGCCTTGACAAAAGGCTCCTCGATATGCTCGATTTCCGTTTGCGGCGGCAGTTCTGCCGGATTGCTGACATTCAGCACCGTGCCGTCTGTCTTGTAGACATGGTAGATAACGGAGGGAGCCGTGGTAATCAGCTTTAAATTATACTCGCGTTCCAGCCGTTCCTGAATGACATCCATGTGCAGCAGTCCCAAAAAGCCGCAGCGGAAGCCAAAGCCCAGCGCCACCGAGGTTTCCGGCTCAAAGACCAGCGCCGCATCGTTTATCTGCATTTTTTCCAGGGCGTCTTTTAAATTATCATAGTCGGAGCTTTCCACGGGGTACATGCCGCAGTACACCATGGGCGTAACGCCGCGGTAGCCGGGCAGCGGCTCAGCTGCCGGCCTGTCAGCATAGGTGATGGTGTCACCCACCTGCACATCCCGTACATCCTTTAATGAGCCTGCCACAAAGCCGACCTCGCCCATATTCAGTTCACCGGCATCCACCGGCTGGGGCTTAAAGCAGCCCACATCCGTAACCTCAAAGGTCTTGCCCGTAGCCATCATCTTGAGGCGCATGCCTTTTTTTATCCGGCCCTGCTTGACCCGGACATGGGCGATAACGCCTTTGTAGGAATCGAAAAAGGAATCGAAAATGAGAGCCTGCAAGGGGGCTTCCTCATCCCCTTCGGGAGCCGGGATACGCTCGACGATGGCATCCAGAATTTCTTCAATGCCCAGCCCCGTCTTTGCTGACGCCAGCACCGCTTCACTGGCATCAAGGCCAATGGTGTTTTCAATTTCCTCTTTCACGCGGTCGGGGTCGGCGCTGGGCAGGTCGATTTTATTGATAACCGGCACGATTTCCAAATCGTTTTCCAGCGCCATATACACATTGGCCAACGTCTGCGCCTCTACGCCCTGAGCGGCGTCCACCACCAGCAAAGCCCCTTCGCAGGCGGCCAGGCTGCGGGATACTTCGTATGTAAAGTCCACATGGCCCGGGGTGTCGATGAGGTTCAGCTGATACAGCTGTCCATCTTTGCCCTTGTAGTCAAGACGCACGGTCTGCGCCTTGATGGTAATGCCCCGTTCCCGTTCGAGATCCATACTGTCAAGCACCTGCGCTTCCATCTCACGCTGGGTCAGTGTGCCCGTATATTCAATCAAGCGGTCCGCAATGGTAGATTTGCCGTGGTCGATATGGGCAATAATCGAGAAATTGCGGATATTCTTGTTATGCATCGTCATTTTCCTTTCAAACGTCTTTCATATAAATGATATTATACCTTATTGACCATCTGCCTGCAAGAAATATAGCCCTTCGGCAAATAAAACTATTGCTTTTTGGAAAATGGCGTGCTAAAATAGCTAGGTAACGAATCAATTGAGGGGGGTGAACTACTTGCCGAATATTAAAGCATCTATTCTTAGTGTAAAATCTGACGCTAAGCGCCATGCGAAGAACGCTGCCGAGAAATCCCGTGTACGCACTGCTTCCCGTCGTGTTCTCGACGCTGTTGAGGCTGGAAACGCCGAAGAGGCTAAATCCCTCCTCACCGCTGCTTGCAAGACGATTGATATGGCTGCTGCGAACCACGTGTTCCACAAGAACTGCGCTGCTCGCAAAAAGTCCCGTCTGGCTCGCAAAGTGAACGCACTCGCTAAATAAGTCTCAGATGAGATAGAAAAAAGCCTGCTCTTAGGAGCAGGCTTTTTTGTTGCCATTTTTTATTCCAATTCACGTTTGTTCATTTCGCGCAGCAGTTCGATAGCCCCACGGCCCAGCCCGGTTTCTCTGGCGGTCTGCTCGACGGTGTAGCCGCTGCGGAGCAGGGCTTTGGCCTTGGCTGCATTGGGTGAGTGTATTGTACCGGCAGTTTCCTGTAGCGGCTCTTCCTCTGCCGCCTGTGGCTCAGGTGCCGGTTCTACGTCCTCACTGCTGCGGTTCATCGCCTCAGCCAGACCGGCAGCCTGCTGTGCTTCTGCTGCTTTTTCTTCTGTCTGCGCTGCCTCTGCCGCCGCGTCCCTGTCCAGAGAGTTTTGCAGTACGCTGGCAAAGTCCTGAGCATCTACCCGTTCCATCATCGGGGCTGCCGGCTGCTGCATGGGGGACGGCAGCGGCTGTGCCACCACGGGGCTTACCGTCGGCATGATTGGCCTTGACTGATAGGCAGCCAGTTCGGCAATCGTCTTACGCGCGTCCGCTAAATCGCGATTGAGTTCAGCGGAGCGCTGCTCCAGCTCGCCTGCCAGACGGCGATACTCTTCCAGCCCGGCTTCCAGACGTGCATTGCGCTCGTCAGCCTTGTACAGCAGGTCCTCCAAATGCTTGATGTGCCCACCCATCCGGGCAATGACCGCATCAGCGGAGTGTGCCAGCTCTGCTTTCAGCTGCTCGGTCGATATCCGCAGTTCTTCCGTGTCCACACCTTTTTGCCGCCGTGATAAAAATTTGACCACGAGCACTAAAAGTGCTCCTGTTATAATCAATAAACCTAATACTTCTGGAACCATACGCTAAAAATAAA
>JAGAYB010000184.1 GCA_017940705.1 Selenomonas sp.
CTGCTGGGTCAGGTAATACGTTATCTCGTCCTCCATTGCCAGAATTGCCCTTGTGTACCCCATGAAGTCCCTCTGCTGGAACACGTGGTTCAGGCCGTGCTTCTTCTTCAGTTCTTTCTTCATCTGCTCGTACTTCTGACGGTATTGGGCTTCCAAGTCTATCAGATACGCCTCTGCTCCCTCGCCCTCCATCTGCGCTATCCACTGCGCCGGTTTCTCTTCCTCCAGATAATGCACCCGAATCATCGCCCATTTCCCGGGGATTAACAGATTCATCTGCTTCCTCATTTCTTTTGCCTTCGCCGTCAGCTGGTCTAACTCGTCCAGCTCCTTCATCCGCTCTTCCCTTGCTTTGTCCTCCCTGTCCCAACGGGTGAGCATTTCCTGATATTCCTGTTCGCTTGCCATCAGTTCGTCCATTGTCATTTTGTTTCTCTTCCTTTCTGATATAATCCCCTATCTGACTCAAAACCATCTTGCTGGCCTCATTTACCGTAGCAAGGGTCTTTTGGACATCCACATTCTCCCAATCGTGAAGCATAAGCTCAAGACCGATTTCGTCCTCAGCATCATAGCCCAGTCGTTCCATGATTACATAGGCCGTACTAAGGGCTGCAAGTTCCTTATCCTCTACCCATGGCAGCGCCCCGGTGTAGTTTTTGGCAAAATTGAGGATTCGCTGGGGCATGGAAAGGTTACTAGGGCCGGGAAAGTGCTCATCCATATAGGCTTTGCATTTCTGCTCATTGTATTCCCATGTGAGCTTTTCTCCTTGATAACCTTCAGTAGATGAAACATCAAAAACTTCCTCAACATGTTCCTGATACTCGCTGCCTGTGATGATAGGGATAGGTTTGGCATTATCTGCCACCTTCTTCCCCAACTTTTCCCAAATGGCCTTGGTGGCCACCGCACCACTGGCACCTGCCGGAGCATGGAAAAAGAGATTGATTTGCTGCGTAAGGCCGTACTTATGGTACTTGCCCATGGTAGACAGAAAGTCGATATAACGTTGCTGATTCGACTGCATGTCTAGGATGAAGCGGTCTGCTTCTTTCATTAGAGCATTTTTGCTTATCATGGATATGCCTCCTATATAAGGTGATTTCATACCCATGATAAATCCGATTAGGGGTTGAAAAACTATACAATGTTTTACTCTAATGATTTTCCACTATGATAATAACATATAGCAAAATAAATTGCAAGAATTTTCTGACTACATTCTTTTACATAATGCCTACATTCGCTTATTTTATTGATTATTACCGGACAAAGGCAGGAAAAGCCCCCAGCCCCAACGAACTAAGGTCTAGAAGAACAGTAGAAAATCAGGAGGTTTTACCATGATATCTCAAGACCCATATATCAAAATAAAAGGTGTTGGTCGCATAAAAAGAGCACCTGATACAATTGTACTATCTTTGGATATAGAGGAAAAAGATGCTTGTTACAGTGATGCTGTGGAAGGCGCTGCAAAACAGTTGAGAATTATGCAGGGAAATCTTGCGACTGTTGGATTCAAAAAACAGGATTTGAAAACCAACGATTTTACTATTAACCCTGACTACGAAGACTTTCGGGACGAGAATGGCAATTACACTAGGCATTTTCTTGGTTACAAGGTAAATCAAAGCCTTAGCCTATCTTTCCCCTTAGACATGGAAACTCTAAACAAGGTGATGTCTGTTTTGGCCATGTGTGTTGTGAATCCAGAAGTTCGTATTGGATTCACAATATCAGATGAAGATGGCATAAAAAAGGAACTACTTAAATCGGCGACACAAGATGCGATTGAAAAAGCAAATATTCTCTGTGAAGCATCAAATGTAAAACTTGGAAGATTGCTTTCCATCGATTATAGCTGGAAGGAGCTCTGTTTTGAATCAACGGAAAAATATGAAGTGTTTGAGGCGCACAGCGCAGAATTTGATATGCAGCCGGATGATATAAAAATCAGTGACACCGTAGAGTTTATATGGGAGCTGAAATAAATTACATACTGCCTATACGCTTCAAAACACAGATTATCAAATATAAAAAAAGCCAAAATGCCTGAGCACGCAAATCTCTACATGCTCAGGCATTTTTTAGAATCGCACAAAGCCCTTCGGTTCCGACTTTTCGTAGAGCTTTTGCGACCTTGCAGTACGATGGTACGGGTCTTCAACACTTATTTGTGCTGCTTGTACCTGCCGCCGGAAAGCTAAATCCTCGTTTTGCTTGATTTTTCCTTCCACGGCTTTGATACTGGCGAGGTTGCCCAGCAAAGTATTTCGCCGGACTGTCTCTGCTTCTACCATGGCCATAGCGTCTGCTTTGGCTTGGTCAGCTTGCATTTCCCCTTCGGCGTTGTTGCTGGCCTCAATAATGGCAGCTATGTTTGCCTGTTCACTGCTGGCCGTGTCAATGAAACCTTTGGCGTTATTGCCGTATAACTTATAGATTTCGGCAGCGGCCTGATATTGTTCTTGCGCCTTAAAGGTATTCTCGTCCTCATAACCTTCATCACTGCGGAAAATCTTGCTTTTCCAGAAGTCCATAGTCTTATCCCCCAGACTGCTGCTATTGGTGTCCGCATTCAGGCTGGCAAGATTTCTTTGAACAGTAGTCAAGATGCTATTATCCAAGGGATTCATATTCTTGACCGTAATACCAAATCTTTCCATGGCCGTAGATAGCCAACTTTCCATATTCTGGGTGGCCAAGATGGCCTTCATGTGTCTGGCATAGTCATAGACATTGCCTCCCTGCCTTGCTAAATCCTTCAGGGCAAAAGGGGACGGGGCACTATCTGCATAAGATATGCTGGTCATGCTGTAATAGTTTGCCGGGTCATACGGCTCATCCACGCCGGGGATTACCCGGGCATGGCCTATTCCGTATGTGCCAATACCAACTACGAAGCAAGCGCCAAGCACACCAAGGCAGTACATCACTTTTCCTTTTCGCATATTTTTTCACCTCCCTTCATTAGTGTTCATTGGTGAGTTTGAAGCCCATACCGCCGAATTGCTTATTGATAAGTTTCTCCATGTGGTCAGCTATCAGGATAAAGAGCAGAACTAGCAGTAATAGCTGGAAGAGCAGGGATATATTAGCCACACGGCTGGTCTTATTGGCTCCATGATGGCCTAGAATTGCCGCTTGATACTCATACGCAGCCGCATTTTCTTTTCCTCCGGGTCCTTGATTCCATGCGCGACAAGCCGCTTCCCACGAACCATATTCGTTATAGTATTCTTGTATTTTGAATCTGGCTACTGCATCCTGATTCTGAGGAGCCCAGGGATAGGTCGTACTTGTAGGTTCTGGAGCTGTGTCCAAATCCCCATATGAGTTCCAACGAGTGTAGTTTTCTCCATCATGGATAAGTATGCCGCCCCTTTCTTCATAAGCACTACACCAGCTATCCCAGTTATTATAGTTACCATAATCTATCTGGTAAGCTCCATAATAGCCTTGTCCATTGTCACAATGATAGTTGCCGCCATAGGATTCAACGGCTCTTATACGAGCCAAACAATCATCTATGCTGAGGATTTTTGCTGTGCTGCCAATTTCAGATACAGTAGTCTTTGTTTCGACCAAATCCCCCACCACAAGATTCTGCATGGTTACTTGGAGCATCACCGTGAATATGACGAAGAACATAAGATTCAGGGAGGAAGCAAATATACCATTGATACCGTTAGAAGCCCACTTCCGAGTCTGTTTCAGTCCAGCAAACATGAAATTGACAAATGAGAATAGAATCGTGAAGTAGAAAAACAGATATGCCTTGGCTACCTGTATACCAATAATCATAAAGAGAATGAGGAAGATAATCCCGAGCACAGCACAGATTAGGCAGGTAAATCCCTCTGTGAACAGGTCAAGAAAA
>JAGAYB010000185.1 GCA_017940705.1 Selenomonas sp.
CTTGACGATTTTTCCTTTACCGTCAAGGACGGCATGCATATCACGGGCGCTGCCCGGCCGCTGATGGGTGCCTGCGATGCTCTGGTACTGCAATATTACGAGCTGGGTGACAAGCGCGCCAGCTTTGGCCATGAACTTACTTTCGAGGAATGGCAGGAAATCGCCGCCGTCAAGGATTTGGGCGTTCACGCTTACCGCAATATCCCCACATTGTCCAGAGCACTTGCCCGACCGCTGCTGTCGATATTTCAGGAAGAACTGAACACGCCGCAACGCAAATTTACTTTCCTGTGCGGTCACGATACCAACATCGCGCCTGTCATGGCCGCGCTGGAGGTCAAGGAAACACATTTACCGGAAACCATCGAACAGGAAGCGCCGATTGGCTGCAAGCTGGTCATCAAAGAATGGGAAGCACAGGACGGTGAAAGCTATATTACATTGCAACTGGTGTACCCCACCACCAGCCAGCTGATTGCAGCTTCTCCTCTGACCGCTGACAATCCGCCGGAAATGATTCCCCTGAATCTGCAAAATATCCAGCCCAACGAAGACGGGCTTATCGCCATGCAGGATTTCCAGCAAAGACTCACAGACGCCATCACCAGCGATGCGGAACTAATGGGACTGCACTACTGATTGACAAACTACACAAAAAGCCTCACAGCCAAAACTGTGGGGCTTTTAATCTCAATGACAGAGAGGGGCATTCCGTCATAACAGATACGACTATATGTGTTCTTCCATCGGCGTTTTATGGATTATCAGACAGGGATGCTTTCGGCAATATTTGGTTACTTCATTTGTGCGCAGACTTGTCGTTCTTGAATGACAAATAATTCTCCACTGAACAACATATTTTTCCAGCAGTGGTTTCAAGTGCTTGTCTGTTACCTCTAGCTGTTCAAAAGCATCTTTTATATGACTGCCCTTCAGCTCAATGAAGTAGGCAGTCTTTTTCGTTTCATTAAGCAGGAGAAAATCTATACGCTTCGTGTCTCTGCAAGCCCTGGGAATGACCTTGCCATCTATCTTGATATGATTTACATAGTCCCTATTGCCGTTGATGGCTTTATGCTTACAATTATTTTCCTCTGAAACATAGATGGAATTTTTATGCTTGTCTTCTGCATAGCTAACCAGCTTTTCGTAATCTTTTGGCCATATCTCATTCATTGCTTCCACTCTCCAAGGCGAATATTTCATCAGCAAGACGGTTAATTCGGTCAGAGACTCCATCAATCATTTCATTACGAATCAGACCAGATTCTTCGTCCATGGCATCTTCTATAGTTCCATTATCAACGAAATAGGCGGCAAATTCTTTACGGTTGAGCAACTGTGAGCCGATAAGACCGTTTTCCTCCAAAAGGCTAGATACATTCACACCACTATCTGCCAGACGGCTCATATCTAACAGGTTATTCATTGCCCCCAGTATATAGGGGCTATGCGTTGTTACTAGGCACTCATTTTTCCCATGCAATGCCAGAGCGATATACTCTGCAATTTCTTTTTGCGAATCTGGATATAAATGCGCTTCTGGTTCTTCAACGATAAACATGGTCGGCTGCTTTTCTCTCAAATAATAATATATCAGATTGAGAATCCACAATACTTCCTGTTGCCCGGAAGAAGCAAAATCCAGCGGTATTGGCTTGTCGGAAGCAGATTTGAACAGCTTTATTCCTTCCTCGCCATTTATGTTGACATAGCGGCCTTTTAGAATACGTCCCATGTACTCTCTTACGAACCGCATAAATTCAAAGTGTGCGTTGTCTATCTTTGCCACCTCTTCGTAGAGCTGTTGCTCGACCAGTTGCGGCTTGATTTGCAGCACTCGTTCTATATAATCGCTCATGCAGTAATCTAGCGTATTCTTCTGCTTGTCATCCATGACGGCTAAAAGATAATTCAGTTGGTGCATCCAAAGAGACGTGAAACTGCGACCTGCCGGAAGATAAACTATATTGCTATTATCCGCAAACAGTTCTTGCAATTCTCGCCGCACAATCCCCATATTTGTGGTCTTAAAATCAATATCTCGATATTTTTCCAACGCAACTATGATAGACGGGCTGAATGTTATGTATGAAGTTGCTTCTTTTGTCAACCTGACTTCGATTTTTATGTTAGGTGCATACTCATACGACAAATAGGTGCCACGTTTTATAGACATATAGTCACCAAAAATGCGATTCAATTTTCTCAACAAATACCATCTTGCATTGAGTTCTGGGACAGGGTCTGCCCATCCTGTCAAGAAAGTTTTATAAAGCTCATCCTTCACTGTACGAAAGAAGAAAATCGCCTTGGCTATAGTGCTTTTCCCTGCTGCTTGATGGCCGTCAAATACCATCATTCGATTCAGCAGAATGTCACAGTCGTCGATTGGCCCCAAGTTATGTATACGCAGTCGTTGACTAAAAGCCATTTCAAACATCTCCTTTTGCTTGTTCTTCCAAGTACGCCATAGCCGCTGATTCAGTTCGGTATATCCTCGAAATAGTTGGGGTCTTTGCGGTTATAGTAGGAAATCTTATTGCCGTTTGTCCAGACACCAATGGGCGCACCTGTAGCGTTGCAATAGGATTTTAACTGTTCCTTACCGTCCTTGAATGTCGGCTCCTTACACTCGATGATAATGTAGGGCGTAGTGTGGCGGTCTTTATCCATGATGGCAATATCCGCACGCTTCTTTTCCCTGCCGATATTTACAATATATTCAACCTGTATGCGAGAAATGGGGTAGGCATAGGTTTTCTGAAGCTTGTCCAGATAAAGCTGGCGCACGATTTCCTCCGGCGTGAGCTTTATGTCCTTCTGACGGACGGGACAGGTGACATAAAGTGCCTCCTTCCCTTGACTGTCTTGATTGTTGTACGAGCGAGAAGTGCCGCTTTTTGACTCTCGGAAAATTGTTCCATATCGTACTTCGAGCCTCTGATGATGCCATCTAATGTCAATGTTTGCACATCCTTTGTGATTAGTGGTATTTTTACTGCACGTTGTTGTTGGATAGGTCAAGTATACCATGAATCATAGGTTTCCAGCAATGAGGAATAGACCACCTAAAAGCCCGACAACGCCCGATAAATTAAAGCTCTTTTAGTATTGCGCAATATTATGTATAACGCAGATGGGGCAATGCACATACGGCTTCACAGGCATAACAACCTGTGAAGCCGTATTTTTTATCCATATTTTTAAATCGGCTGCAACTTCCAGCCGCCGTCAGCTGTCAGCTTCAGTTCCTGACTATGCTGGGCGTAGAGGGTTGAGCGGTGTCCCACGCTGACAATGCTCATTTCCGGCAGTTCCTTAGCCAGCATTTCATAAAGTTCTGCTTCACGCGGTTCATCCAATGCGGAAGTGGCTTCGTCAAGGAACAGCCAGTCGGGTTTTACCAGCAGTACGCGCGCAAAGGCCAGCCGCTGCTGCTCGCCCAAAGACAAAATCCTGCTCCAGTCATCTATTTCATCAAGGCGGCTGCCGAACTGCTCCAGCCCGACTTTTTGCAGTACGGACTGCAATGCCGCATCATTGCCGGCTGCGGTCAGCGGATAATAGAGCGCCCGGCGCAGGCTGCC
>JAGAYB010000186.1 GCA_017940705.1 Selenomonas sp.
TAGTTGGCATTGTAGGAAAATCCAAAAGTTTAGATTTTCCCACAATGCTTATCTTTTGGTCTTTGGTTCGGAATAGTGTAGTGCTGGCGGTCTATCTCTTGTTTTCGGTTGCTTGCTTCCTTACCGTACATGAGCATTCTGCCAGGGGATATCTTCAACGATGGAGAAGTTCGTCGGCCGCTTATGGCGCGCGATATGGATGATATCGCGGAACCCTTTCGTCGTGATCATGCCCGCGCGGGCGCCCTTATGCTCGAGCACCATGTTCGTCGCAATCGTCGTGCCGTGGAAAATCTCGTCAATCGCATCATGCGGCAGATTGAGCTTGTCGCAAATCGCATTGATGCCCTCCATCATGCCGATCGAAGGATTCTCCGGCGTCGTCGAGGTCTTGTACACTTCAATCTTTCCGGCGTCGTCTACGTAAATGAAATCTGTAAACGTACCGCCGACATCTACGCCCATCCGCTTCATCGCAAATACCTCCTTCAAGCAAAAATGCCTGCCTTTTTTCAAACCGCCAGGAAAAACCTGACGCTTTGAGAAAGGCAGACACCATTGTCTTCCTGTTCATTTTTCATTGGTTCCAGCTCCTGTGCTTTCCCGCTCAGTCCAGCGCGCGGGCATGCTTCGTATATACCGAGCTGTCGATCCCTTCCAGATATTTCACGACTTCATCGACGGGAACGACGTCGCAGAACTTCGCTTCCATATCGAAGAGGTTCCATTCGATGACGCCCGGGACGCGGTCGCCGACCGTCCCCTCCGGCACGATGGTCTTGAAGCCATAGCCCGTGGAATCCATGACCGTGTGGCGGACGCAGGCGCAGGGTACTATGGCTGTTTTTCCCCCACAGGTCACTCCATAAAATTGAACTCATCCTTCTGGAATGCCGTATCAATCTGAAACTCGACCTTCTGTACCACTTCGCTTGTGTCTGCATTTTGAATAACGAGGAAATACTGGACACTACGGCTATAATCACCTGCCTTGAGGTTGAAGTTACAGCGGAATGAACGGTCTGTGCTTTCCGGGCTGACCTTATCGGCTATAATGCGCTGAACGTCACTGATGGCATTATCATAGGCATCCGTAAAGTACACATCATAGTTTGCCGGTACAAAGCCGGAACCCGCAGCCTCGACCTGATAGAAGTTCAAGCCAAAGTCCATATTGCTGACCTTATGGCCGGAACTCAAGAGTCTAACCTGTACCGGCTTCATGGCGTACTGTTCGCGATTCTTTCTAAAGGCAGCCGAATCGGTACGTACATGCTTAAATTCGAGGACGGGAACCACCATTTCCTGAAGGCTCACACCGCCATGGACAAAGTTCATGCCGCTGCCCTTTACTTTGAGCCTTATCTGTTCCTTTGGCGCAAAGCCCTTGAAATCACCATTTTCCGGCATGAAATTCACAGCCAAAAGATGGTCTGCCTCGGCCTCTTTGTCTGTAATAACATAACGCCGGGACAGCTCAACAATATTTTCCTTAGCAAGGCCGCTGCCTGCCTTGCTATCTTCTGCCAGCGGTCTGCCCGTATACAAGAAGCCATGGTCAGAAGTCAGGATGATATTGGTACCACCAAACTCATTGATGATAATGCGCACGAGATTTTTTAGTTCATCAATCGTTTCATGGCAAGCCGTAAAGACCTTCTTATCATCGGTATGGCTGGCAGCATCAATGGTGTCATGGTAGATATAGACTACTTCCATGCCTTTGACCTTCGCTGTGCGCTCACTGCGTTTCATCAAGTTCAGTTCAGATGCCTTCAGTGCAACGCTCTTGGGATTTGCTCCCTTCAGTATTGCATCACGATTACCGGCATCCGTTGACTGTCCATCTGCAAGTACCGATAAATTTCCACTGCCGTCCAGCTTCACAGACAGATTTTCATGGGGCAACAAGGCAGCCATGCCAAATTTCGTGATGCTAGGGAACATGGACTGACAACTTTCAAGATTCACTTCACTGGGAATCTCCCTTGCCAGTTCATCAGCGAGCGTTGCTGCCACTTCATAGCGCATAGCATCCGATATTACGACAAAAATACGGTACTTTACACCAGCCACTTTAGTCTTGTAGAAATCAGACTGTTGAGGAATTTCCTGTATCTTGCCGAACTCACTTAAATCATGCGCTATATTCTTTGTCCAGTTTTCACCCAGCTGGGCCAGATAGTCATTGGTGTAATGGTTTTCGACCATTTCTGCCAGCTGCTTATAAGCATCATCCAAAACTTCTGGCAGATTTCTTCCTAAAGTCTTAGCAAAGGCAGCATGGAATTTACGGTAGTAACTATCCATGCGGTAATAGTTTCCGGTATAGGCCTCCCATACCTCTCGGGGATTGGTCAGATGGAAGCCAGTCCGATGCTCCTCTGCAAAGGCAAGTATATTGCCATATTGCCAAAGCCCTTCATACAGGCTTTCCCATTCATCGTACCAGAAAGCACTCCGGCGGCGTTCACATACTTTGCGAATAGTCTCGGGATGCACAAGGTTGTCAAGACAGTCCTGCAGCAGACGCTCTAAAACGACCCCATCAACGCAGGGAAGCAGGTCAAAGCTCCCCAGTTCATCTAACGACAAGCCTTTCAGACGGTGAGCAAAATTCAAAGATTTTTCCACCCTCTGCGCTACCGGCTGAAATTCCCTTCTTCGCACACCGTGCATCCATTCCGATATAAAGTCAAAAGCATAGGTTTCAAATCCATCGCCTTTGAGGGTTTCTATTTCCTTGAAAGCCCGGTTGGGCAACACACGGCTGGCCGCTGTTACAAACAAGTAGAGCAGCAAACGAGAAAGGTTGCTTGCATCCTTTTCATCGTAACCAGTAATCTGCCGTACCATAGACCAGAAAACGCCTGTCAAGTTGAAGCTCTCCAACTTCTGATAAGCTTCGTTTTCCTCCATAACCGTTCCGGCAGTAAACACTGCACGCAGGATATCACCCACTTCAATGCTCTTGCTCTTTACCAGTACGGCCATCATGCCAAGCATGATTTTTGACTGGGTATACTCACCCTCACAAACGTTGATAAACTGCTGTCTGCGTTCTCGGGCATTGAAAAACTTTCGATACTGCTTCAAAAGCTTCCGATACGAAAGCTCGTCCGGGATTTTTGCCTCATCCATCCACATGGATATAAGGTCAGCCCGGAAGCTGCCGCTTGCAATTTCAATATCCAGCAGCCAGTTATCCTCCAATGTTTCATAATCAAAGGGCACATACACCAAATAGTTGCTGGTGAGGTCATCATGGGAAAGAATCTTCTTGGTCAAAAATTGATTCTTTCCCGTAAGTTTCAATACCTTGGCATTATCCAGTTGCAATGTATCAATTTCCTCGGCAAATTCTCCCTCTGGGTCATGCCAGAAGATAATATGCCGTTCATAGTATTCTTTTAACGGCAGGGCAAATCTCCTATTCAACTCCTGCACAATTTCTGCTATATCCATGGATTACTCCTGATTCTTTTCCTGTTGCTGAAGATAAAAAATTGTCTTTTGGGCTTCTATTTCTGAACGCAATTCTTCCTCCGTAGGCAAATATACTTTATATTTGGCTGCGAAAAGTTGTTCGTTGCCATGCAGAATAGAAAATCTGGCAATATCTTCATCGGTGTCCGTGCAAAGTAGTATACCAATCGTAGGGTTATCGTCTTCTCTGCGCTTCAGCTCGTCATACATGCGAACGTACATATCCATCTGGCCAACGTCCTGATGGCTTACCTTGGTTGTCTTCAGGTCGATAAGCACATAACATTTGAGGATGTAGTTATAGAACACCAAGTCAATGTAATAATCCTCTTTTTCCGTTCGGATATGCTGCTGACGGGCTACGAACGCATACCCCTTGCCAAGTTCCAGCAGGAATTTTTGCAGATTGCCAATAATGCTCTTTTCCAGTTCACTTTCGGTAAAATCCGTATTGCTGGATAAACCAAGGAACTCCGCTATGACAGGATTTTTGATAAATTCCAGCGTGTCCTGCTGATAGGACTTGGTTTTCTCCATCATTTCCTGCTTAACCAGTTCCTTTTTCTGTGTCTGTAACAGGCGGTAGTAATACTGGGAACTAATATTTCGTTGCAAGGTACGGACACTCCATGTTTCTTCCGCCGCTTCCTTGGCATACCAGTCACGAGCTACTTGGTCATGTACTTGGAGCAAGGTGCGATAATGTGTCCATGAAAGAAGCCCCTGAGATTTTCCACGCAGTGAGTGGAAAATCTCGGGAAAGCACTGATAAAAGGAATAAAAGCTATACAAATTGGTCTTTGTAAAGCCCTTACCACATGTTCTGGTCAGCTCTTTTGCCAGCATATTGATTACCTTGGCACCATATTCCGCACGGTCTTCCCCCTGCATGACTTCCTCGGCAATTCGTTTTCCCAGCAGCCAGTTTCTCTGCACCAACACCAGATTTATAGACTGGTATGCCTTTCTTTGAGCAACATCAATAATATGCTGCATATCATCTATGATATGCTCACTTTTCTCGTAAGCAATAATATTATTCTCCATCACTCAACACCTCACTTTATCTTTGCCAAAATATCCGCAAAGAGGGCGTAGTTATGCTTCACACCGTCATCGAGGTCAATTTCCTGCCGCAGGTCGGCGTAGTGGTGGATTTTTTCCTCATAGACGTGGATTTCGTCAAATTGCTCATGGAGCTTTTTGAGTTCACGCTTGAATTTATTCTTGTCTGTCTGACTGGCGGCGGTGTCGATGCGATTCTGGGTGGTTTCGATACGGGTCTTGTAGAGTTCCTGCTGTTTGTAGACGTAGTTCGTCCGCATACGAGCGAGGGTGTCTTTATCGTAGCGGTGGAGGTAGACCAGCGCCTTGAAGCTGTTCTTCTTCCCGGCATCAAAGAGCCAGTAGATAGGACGCTTCTGGTAACGCTTGCAATGGTCGGAGTAGAAGTCATTGAGGAAGTAATTACGGATCACCTCACGGGGAAGCCCCTTGCCGCCGGAGAGACTATCAGCAATGAACAAGAGATTATCCATAAAGTTCTCCTTGCCAAAGGCTGCGGAGAGCCATGCACAGAAGCGGTCTACAATATCGTCCTCGAAGTATTCATCATCACAAATGGGAATGATGGCATCCTCGTCCGGATGATAGGTTTCATATTTTGACGGGTCAAATTCCCCTCCGGCACAGATAAGCCCCGGCTCATCAAGGGAGTAACGGCCAAACATGCAGCCCACGGCGTAGGAGATAAGGGACTTCACCACGTCCTCACGGGTCAGGACATAGTTGTTGCCCTTCATACTGTCGGGAATTTCCTCTTTCGTGTCGTAGATACGGGCTACGGTTACATCTTTGTCGGCTACTTCTGCAGTCAGTTCATCAGATAAACCATAAATGTCGATGAAGATACGGTTGAGTTCTTCTTCGTTAGATTTTAGAGCGTCAAAACGCTCATTTGCGGTCTTCTTGTAGATATAGTAGGCTTCACTTACAGATTTACTGCCATTAAGTAATAGATGTTTCTCAAAGTCCCACGAGTTTTCAAAAGCATCCCAATCAATACGTGATATTCCAATACACGCTTCTGTTAAATTCTGGACTTTAGTAATATTGTTTTTATCAATTCCAGCAACTGGCAGTTTCATAACATCACTAACTTGCGAATTAAGCGTCGGATTTATTACTTGCAATAGAACCTGTGTAACCTTACTACATAATAAACCCAAAATAAATCCTCTATTATCCTTTACAAAGCCAACTGGCCCTGCATCTCCAAACAGCACCCCTTTACTTACGTCACGGAAAGCAATGGTTGATGATGTAATTCTCCCCCATGTAATCCCCGACTGGAAATAATATTTCTTGTCCCTTAATCTATAATTTTTTACATTATTTTCTATGTTAAATCCCATATGCCATAGGTCAATAACTTTAGTTTTATTACCATACCATTTTCTAAATTCACCACCGCTACTTAAAGGGAACCATTTATATTCTCCCATATCCTCAAATGATTCACAGTCATACTTCATCTTTGTCAAATCTATTTCATGCCACAATTTTATATAGTTTTCATTGCCCGCCATAATTCCGGACTTAAATTCAACGTACTTGTCGAGTGATTTATTATCAAAATTTCTTAATAAACAATCACTAACCCAATACGCAACAGGATTCCCAGGAATCTTAGCAAAGCTTTCTTGCTTAACGACAAACTTTCCTTTTCCTTCAATAAATTTCTGCTCTTTGATTTCAACACTATCGACAGCGCCCTGCTTTTCAAACAAACGACGATAAGCGCTCTTATAGTTATTAATACGCTTTTTACCGATTACAAAAGCCGTTGTACCAAAATCAGAACCAAATATTCCCCTGCCTAAATGAAGCATGGATGAGTAACTGTTATTTTCAAGTATATTTTTCCTCAATTTTTCATATGACAATATAAACATCCACACAGGAATATTTATCATTGCCATATAACCATTATCACTAAGCATAGCAATGGTTTTTTCCATGCTAACAGTACTCATATCAGACTTCGTATCAGGATAATTATTTTTTACAAAATCTGACAGCTTCGGTCCCATATTCCCACTACCCATATACGGCGGATTCGTGACCACTACATCATACTTCTGCCCCATAATCTGCGCCTGTTTCACCAGCCCCGGCAGTCTTTCGCCTACTTCATGCAGCCAAGCAGCCATGGACAGGTCAAGAACACTGTTTTCCTGCAATTCCTTGATATAGGTCAGCAGTGCTTCATAATCCTTGTCTGCTACATCAAGAATAGAGCCGTATTCCTTAGCATCTTGGAACTTCTCAATCAGTTCATCAGCCAACTGCACGAACTGGCTTTCCAGATTCAACTGCTGGGCGCCGCTCATATCCATATTCAGCTCCGACCACTTGCCAAGACCATTGCTCTCCTGAATGGCGCAGAGATTCGGCTCGATGCGCTTCACCAGTATGCGATGGTTGTAGTTCCATGCACGCATCATTACGGCAAAATAAGCCAGCTGGTAGGCTCTATCGTCAATATCAAGGCCATAGAGGTTATTTTTCAGGATAAGCTCGGGGATGTCCTTTTCCCGGTAACCGGCATCCTTATAAATCTGCACCAAGATGTCAAATGCGTACACGAGGATGTGGCCACTGCCCATGCAGGGGTCAATCACTTTGATTTCCGTGGGATTCAGGTCTTTGCGGCTCTCGCGCAATTCTTTGAGACTTGCAGCCACTTCCGGCTCCTGCTCGGCCTCCGGCAGATAATACTTCCATTCATAGCCTTCAGCAAGCTCTTTTTCACTCTTGGTATCATCTGCTGCACATTTATGTTCCATCCAGAGTCTACCCAGCGAGTTTTCCACCA
>JAGAYB010000187.1 GCA_017940705.1 Selenomonas sp.
ATGCGCCTTGGCGCTACCATGCTCAATGTTCATGCCAGCGGCGGCTACACCATGATGAAAACCACCGCCGACAGGCTGCATGCAGAAGCTGACAAGCTGGGCGTAGAATGTCCAAAACTCATTGCCGTCACCGTTCTCACCAGTATCAATCAGGAGGACTGGGACGGTATGGGCATGGGCATTCAGATAAAAAGCGCCGTAGTGCGTCTGGCCAGACTTGCCAAAAAAGCCGGCTTGGATGGCGTAGTAGCCTCCGCGCAGGAAGCTGCTTTGATTCGTGAGGCCTGCGGTGATGATTTCCTCATTGTCACTCCGGGAATCCGTCCGGCTGGCATTGATACCAACGACCAAAGCCGGGTAGTAACTCCGGCTGAGGCCCTCAGCAACGGTGCCAGCCACTTGGTGGTAGGGCGTCCCATTTACGCCGCAGACAATCCTGTACTGGCTGCTGAAAATATTATCAAAGAAATGGAGAATGTAAAATAAATATGACAGAACAAGAAGTTAAAGAACTGCTTATAAAGACCAATGCCATTATGAACGGTCACTTCCTGTTGACCTCCGGCTTGCACAGCCCCCACTACGTGGAAAAATTCAATGTCCTGCAGCATCCGAAATACACGGAAAAACTCTGTCAGGCCATGGCAGAGAAATTTAAGGATGCCAACATTGAAACCGTAGTAGGCCCCGTTACAGGCGGCATCCTGCTGGCCCATGAAACCGGCAAGGCTCTGGGCACCAGAGCCATCTTTACCGAACGCGTCAATGGCAAAATGACCTTTCGCCGTGGCTTTTCCTTGCATGAAGGAGAGCGCTGCCTGATTGTGGAGGACATTGTAACTACCGGCGGCTCCATAAAAGAAGTCATCGAAGTAGTCAAAGCCCACGGCGGCATACCCGTGGCCGTCAGCATGCTCGTAGACCGCAGCGGCGGCAAGGCTGATTTTGGCGATGTCCCCAGCACCGCCCTCCTGCACATGGACGTAGAGACCTACAAACCTGATGAATGCCCCTTGTGTAAACAAGGCCTGCCTATGACTAAACGGGGGAGTACGGGAAAATAAGTTAATAGAAGATTTGGACTGTGAAGAATTAAAATGATTTTTCGCAGTCTTTTTTCTTTCTGTATTTCATGTAAGGATATTACAGATTTTCTGCTTGCTTTCACGGGGAATGTCATCATCAGTGAAGAAGCCCATGACGATGCAGCCATATTTATTAATGCAGGAAGAGGTGATTGTGTTTTTTGCACAAAAAAAGACACCCAATAAAAGGTGTCCTTACTTTATAACAATTAGCTTACAATCAAGCTAATTAGGAATTCAAATGGTGGAGACAAGGAGGATCGAACTCCTGACCTCTTGCATGCCATGCAAGCGCTCTCCCAGCTGAGCTATGCCCCCGTGATGACTTGTTGTCGTGACATCAACGAATATTAGTATAAGGCAAAGTCATATCACTGTCAATACTTTTTTTAAAATTTTTTTCGTTGGCAAATTATGGTATACTAAAGCCTGATAGAAAAAGTTGAGAGGATATTTATTATATGGATAAGAAAGATATACCAAATTTGCAATGGTTTCCGGGGCACATGAAAAAGGCCCAGCGTTTGATTGAAGAGAATTTGAAGCTGGTGGATGTGGTCATAGAGCTGCTGGATGCCCGGATTCCTTTCAGCAGTGCCAATCCCATGCTGGCGGAAATCATCAAGGGCAAGCCGCGCATGATTGCCTTGAATAAGTCGGATTTGGCAGACAGCGACAGCACGAAGAAATGGCTGGCTTACTTTAAGGCACAGAATGTACCGGCAGTAGCCATTGATTCCATGAACGGCAAGGGCATGAAACAGCTGGTGAAGGTTGCTGAAGAACTGGCTCGCCCCAAGACGGATAAATTCGTCAGTAAGGGGGCTAAGCCCCGGGCGGCCCGCTGTATGATTCTCGGGATTCCCAATGTGGGCAAATCCTCGCTGATCAACCGGCTGGCCGGAGCTGTGAAAGCCAAGGCGGCGGACAAGCCGGGCGTGACCAGAGCCAAGCAGTGGATTAAGATTGGCTCCAATCTGGATTTATTGGATACGCCGGGCATCCTCTGGCCGAAGTTTGAAGACCAGACCGTGGGGCTTAAACTGGCCTTTACGGGAGCCATCAACGATGACATTTACGACAGGGAGCAGGTTACGGCGCTGCTGCTCGGCGTAATGCGCCGTGATTATCCTCTGCGGCTGGCGGAGCGCTTCAAATTGACAGGAGAAGTGCCGGAGGACGGACTGGAAATTCTGGAACTAATCGGCCGCAAGCGCGGCTGCCTGGTCAAGGGCGGTGTTGTGGATTTGGAAAAGGCACAGAACATTGTCTTAAATGAATTCAGGGCCGGCAAATTGGGTTTGGTAACGCTGGATGAAATTCCTGTAGAAAATGCAGGTGAGGAGCTAAAAAACATTGAATGATTTAAAAGATTGTACGATAAAACAAATAGAGGCTATGTTTGCAGAGCAGAATGTGACGGAGGAATTTTTAAACCTTTGCCGCAATGACAGCCGTAAGGCTGTGGGGACATTGGTTCGCCGTTACGAAAGACAGCAGCAGGAACGGCAGCGCGTGGCCGCGCTCTATAATTACGAGCGTCAGTTCTGGGCAAAGGGCTGTGATCTGGTGGCCGGTGTGGATGAGGCCGGCCGGGGGCCTTTGGCCGGGCCGGTTTCGGTGGCGGCGGTTATCCTGCCCCATGATTTGTATCTGCCCAAAATAAATGACTCCAAAAAACTTTCGGCCAAGGTTCGGGATGAGCTGTATGACGAAATAATGGCCAGGGCGCTGGCTGTGAAGACGGCACTGGTGGATGCCAAAACAATTGACAGGGTGAATATCTATCAGGCTACCATCAATGGCATGTACGAGTCCATCTTCGGGCTGGCTCAGGAGCCGCAGGCTGTACTCATTGATGCGGTGAAGCTGGACAATCTGCCGATGCCCTCGGAATCTATTATTAAGGGTGATGCCAAGTCCGCCTCTATTGCCGCGGCCTCCATTATCGCCAAGGTCAATCGTGACAGGCTGATGGATGAATATGATAAGCAGTACCCGGAGTACGGCTTTGCTCAGCACAAGGGCTACGGCACGGCGCAGCATATTGAGGCGCTGAAAAAATATGGCCCCTGTCCGCTTCATCGCCTGTCCTTTGAACCCATCCGTTCCATGGTTGACAGGCAGGACGGCGTGCCCTTTTGAGGCCGGACTGATTTTATAGAAGATGCAGAAGAGGTGTGATGGAAATGCCAATGGAAACATCAATGAATGTGGGGATTCGCCCCGTTGACCGCCCTCAGGCGCCGGGAGCAGCTGAGGGCGTAGGGCGGCGCGGTGATGGCGGCGGTTCCTCGGCGGCCTTTAGTCCCAAAACCAATGTTGCAATCCAGAACGCCGTTGATGATATGGCAGGTGTACTTGCCAGAATTGCCAGCAATCAGACGGAAGCTGTGGACAAGATGCCGGCTGATTTGCAAAAACTTATACAAAACATCATGAAACAGGCCTTTTCCCTGGAAGAAACGCTGGGGCAGGGGCTGGGCAGCAGTTTGGAAAGCCAGCGGTTTTCCATGGACCAGCTCAGCGCCTTTTCCCGAATGCTTACGCAGATGGGGAAAATGATGGATAAGGGCATGAGCTTTGAGGTCAGTGATA
>JAGAYB010000188.1 GCA_017940705.1 Selenomonas sp.
CTGCTGCCGGGCAAGTTTGTCCAGAATTATCCTGATGTGCAGATTGCCTTCCCGGCAGGGCGTACACTGTCCGCAGCTTTCCTCAGAGAAAAATTCCTGATTCATGCGCAGGAAGTCAAGGACGCTGGTGCGCTTGTCGATGACCAGCAGACCGCCGGAACCAACCATTACACCGGCAGCGCGTAAATCTTCATAGGTGTACGGGGTATCAAGGATAGAGCTGTCAGCTACCTTGCCCGAAGCGCCGCCAAACTGAATCAGCTGTATTTCTCTGTCGTGCTGGATGCCACCGGCCAAATCGTAAATGATTTCGCGCACGGTGGTGCCAAAAGGTATTTCAAAGACACCGGGCTTATTTACATTACCGGCCACGCTGATGAGCTTGGTGCCGATTGATTCTCTGACGCCGCAGTTCATGTAGGTGTCCTTGTCCAGCAACAGATGGGGGACAAGGGAGAGGCTTTCCACATTATTGAGGCAGGTAGGCCGGGCAAAGAGACCGCTGACCTTGATAAAGGGCGGTTTCATCCGTGGGCGCCCGGCTTTGCCCTCGATGGAACGGATAAGGGCAGTACCCTCGCCGCAGACGTAAGCGCCGCCGCCGGAGTAGAGATGGATGTTGAAGTTAAAGCCCTTGCCCAAAATGTTTTCGCCCAGAAAACCATAATTTTTGGCCTGACGGATGGCGTTGTGGAGTACGGGGCGGAAGCAGGCGTATTCGGCGCGCATGTAGATATAGCCATCGGTTGCGCCGCAGACAAAACCGGCGATAATCATGGCCTCAATGAGATTGAAGGGGTCATTCTTGATAAGTTCCCTGTCCTTAAAGGTGGTGGTTTCGCCTTCATCGGCATTGCAGACGATGATTTTGTTTTCTCCTTTGACGGCACGGGCCTGTGACCATTTGCGTCCCAAGGGATATTCGGCACCGCCGCGGCCGCGGATTTTGGCCTCGCTGAGCAGGCTGCAGATATCCTCAGGGTTCATATTTACCGCCTTGCGCAGGGCAGTAAAGCCGCCGGCGTTCATATATGAACCAATGGAGGCGGTATCGTACTGGCCAAAGTTTTTGGTTAAGAATTTTACAGTGGTACTCATTAGCTCCCCTCCTTTACGTTAGCGAGCGCAGCAGGGCTTCGATTTTTTCGGTGCTGTCGAGATGGTCATAGACATGGCCGTTGATGCGGACGGCCGGCGCTCTGTCGCAGGCACCGTAGCAGGTGGTGCGCTCCAGCGTGAAGCGCCCGTCATAGGTGATTTCCCCCATCTTGATGTCCAGCAGTTCCTGCAATGTGGTGAGGAGCCTTTCGGTATCAATGCGGTTTACCCGGCAGGCCGGCGAGCTGCACACCTGAATGGGATATTTGGCCCGCGGCTTTGAGGACAGCTCACTGTAAAAGTTTAGGCAGTCAAAGACGTTGGTGACAGGGATGGACAGCCTGTCTGCCAGATAATAGGCTGTAGGTTCTGGTACATAATGACGTTCGTTTAAATCTTGAACTTCCAGAAGAATGCCCACAATCTGCGTCGGGTCATTGTCATGGGATTCCAGCACCAGGTCGATTTTGGCCTGCAGCTCTTCCGGCAGCGGATATTCTTTGGTTTGCGCTGTTAGCATCAGAAAGCCTCCTAAATAAAATTTATACACAAGATAAATCGCTTGTAAACTATTCTTATTATAAGAAAAAAAAGTAACACTTACAAGAATTGTAAAAAAATTTACAAAAGATATATACAAGTTTACACAAATATGCTATAATGTAAGCGCCACAGAAGGAGCATGTAAATATATACTTCATAGGGGATTATGGGGGGTTGTTTATATGGCTATCAAGAACATTGAAATGGACCGTCGTGATAGTGCGAGTTATCGCAAGATTTTAAAACGAGGAGGTTTCCTTTCTGCAAGTTACTTGTCGGTCAATGGCTTTGATGTAGCGAAATTGCGTAAACTGGCACTGGCTGGGGAGCTGGATGCGATTCGGTGCGCCATTGGCAAATCCATCCGTTGGTATTACAGAGAACAGCAAGCGGAAAACGCTCATCTTCGTGGTCTGGCATAATTGCGGATTTATATTTTCGTCATACGTTATGCTATTATAAGTTAGTCTGTTGGAATCGGCGCTGCCGATTCTATTTTTTTGCAGGATTTAACAGCTTTATACGGAAATTTATTTATATGCAGTCAAAGAGGAGGCGGTTGTTTGTTCTGGGTGATGGTCATATCTTTTTTTGCCGTGTTGTTTATTTTGCTGCCGGCGGTGCTGGCAGGCTTTATATACAGGAAGATTCCCGTGGATAAAAACAAACGGCGCTTTCTTAAAGGGGTGTCGCTGTATCCGGCAGCCATGGTGGGCGGCAGCTGCTACGGTTATTATTATGAGCGCAGACAGCAGGTCAAGCGCTATTATGATGTGCCGTTTCCACAGGCACCTGAGCTGGCCGGACTGACAGTGGCGCAAATCAGCGATGTGCATCTGGGCAGATTCTTTTCCGTGGAGGACCTGCGCGGACTGCTGCTGCTGACCGCAGCAGATAAGCCGGATATTTTGGCTGTCACGGGGGATTTGTTCGATAATTTACAGCTGAATCCGGCAGCGGTGCAGGTATTGGATGAGGCGGTGGATTTATTTCCCAAGGGAATTTATTTTTGCATTGGCAACCATGAAATATACCGCAACTGGGGGCGTACACGGGCGCTGCTGAAGAAAACACGGGTGCGTATACTGGAAGGCCGGGCGGAAAAAGTACCGGGCACCAGCTTGTGGCTGGCCGGAGCAGAGTATTCCTTTGCCCGGGATGATGAAAGTTTTCTGGTGGAAAAAGCAGCGCTGACGCAAAAGGCCATCAGGGAAATACCTGCGGAAGCGCTCGGACATACAATTTTGCTGGCTCATCATCCTGAATTTATTGATGACGGCGTGAGGGAGGGCATTACCCTGACCCTTACGGGGCATACGCATGGCGGTCAGTTCGGTGTGTTTGGCTGCCCCATCGTTCCGGCGTACAAATACAATCGCGGCTGGGTTAAAATTGACGGTAAGCTGGGCTATGTTCATTGCGGCAACGGCAGCTGGCTGCCAATACGTGTGGGCTGCCCGCCGGAAATAGCCTACTTCCGGCTGACGAAATAATGGAAACAGAGGTGAGAGCATGGACGCTGCGTGGCAGGAGATAATAGATTTTTTACAGCATGGCAAAACCGGCATGGCCCGGGAAAAACTGGACGCGCTGCGCGGTCATGTTCCGCAGGCGGAAGAGTGGCGCCTGCATGAACTCTATGGGGCGGTGTTCCACGATTTGGCTGACCCCGAAGGGGCGGCTGCCGCTTACAGCAACGCCGCAAAATGCGATAAGTACCTGCGCAGCCAGCGGGAGCATTTTTCAAATTACCTCTTTGCGCTGCATTATCTGCCGGGGCTGGGCGCTGAGGATTTATGGCAGCAGCATAAGTTTTATCAGGAGCTTTATCGGGAAGAAGAACCGCTGCCAAAGCGGCAGGCTGCGCCCCATAGCCGTCTGCGTATCGGCTTTATCGCCAATGACTTTTGCGACAGCGCGGCGGCGCGGTTTTATGAGGCGCTGGTGACGGGGCTGGATGTGCGCTATGCCAGCACTTACCTCTATGCACTGGAGGACGAGGAGGACACGTTTACCCACCGCCTGCAGGGCAGCGGTCTTGTATACCGCTGTCTATTCGGGCAAAATTTGGTGGAAATGGCCGAGACTATCCGCTGGGATGAAATAGATATTTTGGTTGACCTATCCGGGCACACAGGCGGAGGTCTTACCTTGATGGTGCTGGCGAAAAAGCCGGCTCCCGTGCAGCTGACGGCGGTCGGCTACTTTGACACCACCGGGCTTACGGCAGTGGACGGCCTGCTGACCGATAATATCCTTGACCCGTCAGCAGCTGACAGGGCTTATTTTAGTGAGGAACTCATAAAGCTGCCGCAGGCATTTTGCTTTACGCCCGGCGCTGCTATGGAAAATTTTCGGCGGCAGCCCCGTGACGCAGGCAGGCCGTTGACCTTTGGCTCGCTGCAAAATTTTATGAAGCTCAACACTGAGGTGCTGGCCTGCTGGCGTGAAATCATGGAGCTTATGCC
>JAGAYB010000189.1 GCA_017940705.1 Selenomonas sp.
AAAATCCGTTGACGACAATTTCGCGTCAACGGATTTTTGCAATCAGATATGTGGTGCTACAGCGAAAACATTTTGCTGATGAGTTCGTAGTAGCGGCGCAGGACATTGGCCAGCTCGGTGCGCTCATTATCCGTAAGATTTTTGGCGTGGCTTTCAAAGCGCTTACGGAACTGCTGCACATGGTCATTGAGCAATTCCTTCCCGCGTTCGCTGATGGTTATGACCAGACGGCGGCGGTCGTGAGGGTCAGGCTCCTTGCAGACATAGCCGGCATTGACCAGCTTATCAATGATGGTGGTCATCTGCTGCTTGGAAATATTCAGCTGGCGGCTGATGTCGGTGATGGCAAGGCCGCAGGTATCAGTCAGGGCGCAAAGCACACCAAACTGATTAAGCGGCAGGGGAACCTGTGTCTGCCGTCCCAATTTATTATGGGTAAGCACCATTATTTCCACAAACTGCTGGGATAAAATGGGCTGGGCTGTGGAGGTCATGATAAAACTCCTTTATTTCTTGACTTTTACATGAATATAATATACTATAGATAACACAAATAGTAAACATTTATTTACTATTTTCATTTGTTTTAGGAATTTAATGTTGTCATAAATAGAGAGTGGGGGAGCATTGCGCTCTCTTGCTTTGTGTTTATGGACAAAAAGGAGGTTCATAAATTGTTTTTGCCGAAAAACAAGAAGACAAAAGCGTTGCTGATTGGCCTGTCACTGGCTGTCTCCACAAGTTTCGTGGTTGCCGGCTGCGGCGGAAAGCAGCAGCAGGCGCAGATGCAGGGGGCACAGGTCAAGGCTATGCAGGTTATCCAGCAGGATACACCGCTCACCAGCGAATTTGCCGGACAGATTGTGGGGAAGGATGAAGTAAAGGTGCAGTCCAAGGTCTCCGGCAATGTGGTGGAAAAATACGTACAGGGCGGCCAAAGGGTAGAAGCCGGCCAGCCACTCTATCGCATTGACGACCGCCAGTATCAGTCCGCTGTCTGGCAGGCACAGGCCAATCTGGCTCAGGCACAGGCCAATCTGGGCAATGCCAAAAACGATTTAGGCCGTTATGCTGAACTCGTGCAGGCCAGCGCTATCTCCCGGCAGACTTATGATAATCAGGAAGCTACGGTGAAAGCTTATCAGGCAGCAGCCGATGCAGCTAACGCCATGTATATCAAGGCTCGTCAGGATTTGGCAGATACGACCATTTATGCGCCCATGAGCGGCCAGCTGGCTGTCGATGATGTTGCGGTGGGAACCTTTGCTACCGCCGGCAACACCAATTTGGTAACGATTGGTTCTTCCAATCCTGTATATGCCCAGTTCAATGTTTCGGAAACGGATTACCTCAGCTATATGGGAGCTATGATGCAGAACGGCAATCGGCTGAAGCCTGTCGTGACCATCACGCTGTCTGACGGTACCCAGTATCCGCTGGAAGGCGAAATCGTGGAATCTGACCGCGCTTTGACGGAAAATACCGGTACGCTGACCATGAAGGCTTTGTTCAACAATCCCAATGGTATTCTGATGCCCGGTATGTTTGCCCGTGTCCGCCTCTCCGGCCAGACCCTTCCCAACGCTATTCTGGTGCCTCAGCGCGCTGTACAGCAGCTTTTGGGCAAGTCCTTTGTCATGGTGGTAAATGGCGATGGCAAGTCTGAGGCGCGCAGCGTAACTCTGGGCAGCAAGGTCGGCAGCTACTATGTGATTAAGGACGGTCTGACTTCTGCCGATGTGGTCGTAGTGGAAGGCCTGTCCAATCTGCAGGAAGGCGTAAATCTCAATGTTACCATGGTAACGGCTGAGGATATGGGCTTCTCCCTTATTACCGATAATACGAAGTTCGATTCCAATAAGATTGCAGGTTCAAAACAAGAGTAAGGGGGCGGCAATTTGTCTAAGTTCTTTATTCACCGCCCGATATTTGCCATTGTTATCTCGGTTATCATTGTTATCGTCGGTATACTGGCGGCTTTCCAGCTGCCGGTGGCTCAGTATCCGCAGATATCGCCGCCGACGGTTTCTGTAGGTACCACCTATACCGGTGCGAATGCATCGGTTATCAATGATACCGTCGCCCAGATAATCGAGCAGCAGGTCAATGGTACCCAGGGCATGGATTACATGAGTTCCAACTCGGACGACAGCGGCCGTTACAGCCTGTCTGTAGTCTTTGAGACGGGAACTGACGGTGATATGGACTCCGTAAAAGTCCAGAACAACGTGGCTATCGCCAATGCCAGCCTGCCGTCTGATGTACAGCAGGTGGGTGTAACCACGAAAAAATCTTCCAACGATATGGCTTACATGCTGTCCATCAACTCGCCGGACGGCACTTATGACCGAGCCTTTATGAAAAACTACGCCGATATTTATCTGCTGGATGAATTGAAGCGTGTATCGGGTGTCGGTGATGTGCAGATATTCGGTTCCGACTATGCAATGCGCATCTGGCTGAACCCTGACAGGCTGGCAGAACTGGGACTGACGATAGCTGATGTCACCGATGCCATCAAGGAACAGAACGTACAGGCTCCGGCCGGTACTGTGGGGGCTATGCCCTTAAATAACGGTCAGGAAAAGCAGTACACCGGCAAGATTGCCGGCCGTCTGGTTACGCCGGAGGAATTTGGCAATGTCATCATTTCCTCCAAGAACGGCAAGTTCGTGCGGATTAAAGATGTCGCACGGGTGGAAACCGGGGAAAAATCCAGCGCCATTATCTCCAAGTTCAACGGCTATCCGGCAGTTGGTTTCGGTGTCAATCTGACCAGTGATGCCAACGCCATGCAGACGGTAGCAGGCGTGCGCGAGGTTTTGGAAAAGGCCAGACCAAGCCTGCCGCCGGGGCTGGAGATGTCACAGATTTTTGACTCAACCAACTACATCAATGCTTCTATTCACGAGGTGCTGGAAACCTTTATTGAAGCGCTTTTGCTGGTAGTGCTGGTAATCTTTGTCTTCCTGCAGAGCTGGCGCGCAACACTCATCCCGTTGCTGGCTGTGCCGGTATCCCTTATCGGTACGCTGGCGGCTTTCGTGGTACTGAACTTTTCCATCAATACGCTGACGCTGTTCGCCATGGTGCTGGCTATCGGCCTCGTTGTCGATGATGCTATCGTTGTTATCGAGAACGTGGAAAAGCACATGGAAGAAGGGCTGACGCCAGTAGATGCCACGGAAAGAGCCATGGCAGAAGTGCAGGGGCCGGTTGTGGCTATTGCCTTCGTGCTGGCAGCCGTATTTGTGCCGGTAGCCTTCTTAGGCGGCATGACGGGTATTCTTTACCGTCAGTTCGCCCTGACCATCGCCGTGTCCATGGCTTTGTCCGCCTTTGTGGCTCTGACCCTCACGCCGGCACTTTGCGCCATGATTTTGAAACGTCATGAGCCGAAGGACGATGAAGGGCTTTTAGGCCGTGCCTTCAAACGTTTCAATGACTGGTTTGAAAGCACGAAACGCGGCTATATGGGCGTGGTGGCCAAGTTCATCCGCCGCACACGGCTGGCAATTCTCTTTATGGTTATCGTGTGCATTATCTCGGTGGCTCTGTTTAAAGTGCTGCCCTCCACCTTCGTGCCTGATGAAGACCAGGGCTATGCTTTCGCGGTAGTACAACTGCCGGAAGGTACATCCATGAACATCACGCAGGCAACCATTGATAAAGTAGCCACGGCTGCCAAGGAAGTCAATGGCGTGGAAAACGTCATGTCCATCACAGGCTTTGACCTGTTGGG
>JAGAYB010000190.1 GCA_017940705.1 Selenomonas sp.
ACCTTGCCGTTAATCTGCAGGACGATTTCAATTTCCGCAAGTTTCGTAGCTTCTTCATCGAATTTCGGCCACTGCTGCTGATGGACACTGCCTTCACCAAAGAGGTTATGCCAGAGTTCTTCGGTGATATGGGGCGCAAAGGGCGCCAGCATCTTAATCAGGCTGCCGGCAAACTCTCTGGCAAGGCCGGCATTGAGTTCCTTATCCTGAAATACATAAGCGGCATTGACCAGTTCCATAATGGAGGAAATGGCCGTATTGAACATGAATCTGTCGCGGACATCCTCGGTGACTTTCCTGATGGTTACATGGAGCACCCGGCGCAATTCCTTTTCTTCCCTAGTCAGGGCAGACACATCGTAATCGTCCCTGCCAGCCTTTATCATATCCTCAAAGTGGTCGAGGATACGCCATACACGGCCTAAGAAGCGGAACGCACCTTCCACGCCCTGGTCGCTCCACTCCAGGTCACGGTCAACAGGCGCCGCGAACAGGATGAACAGACGCGCCGTATCGGCACCGTACTTGGCGATGATTTCCTCCGGGGAAACGACATTGCCCTTGGACTTGCTCATCTTGGAGCCGTCTTTTAAGACCATGCCCTGCGTCAGCAGGTTGGAGAAGGGTTCATCAAAGTCGACGAGACCGGCATCATGGAGCACCTTTGTAAAGAAACGGGAATACAGCAGATGCAAAATAGCATGCTCGATACCGCCGATATACTGGTCAACGGGCGCCCAGTAGTTGACCTTGTCCTTGGCAAAGGGCGCCTTGTCATTTTTCGGGTCGGTATAGCGCAGATAATACCAAGACGAGCAGATAAAGGTATCCATGGTATCCGTTTCACGCTTGGCAGCAGCGCCGCATTTCGGGCACTTGCAGTTGACAAACTCCTCACTGGTCGCGAGTGGAGACAGCGCCCCGCTGTCAAAGGAAACATCCTCCGGCAGCCTTACGGGCAAGTCTTCTTCCGGCACCAGCACTTCTCCGCAGTGCGGGCAGTGAATAACCGGAATCGGTGCGCCCCAGTAACGCTGACGGGAAATCAGCCAGTCGCGCAAACGGTAGTTCACCTTGCGCTTGCCAAAGCCCTGAGCTTCGGCTTCATCAATGATGCCGCCCATAGCCTTGTGCATTTCCATCCCTGTGAATTTGCCGGAGTTCACCAGCACGCCGTTTTTCTCCGTATAGGCGGCGGTCATTTCCTCCAGCTTCAGTTCCGTGTCTTTAGGCTGCAGGGTCAGGATAATGGGCAGGTCATACTTCTTGGCAAACATCCAGTCACGCTGGTCGCCGGAGGGCACGCCCATAACCGCGCCTGTACCATAATCAGCCAGTACATAGTTGGTCACCCAGAGCTGGGCCTTGTTGCCGTTGAACGGATTGATGGCATAAACGCCCGTGAAGATACCTTCCTTTTCCGATTCGCTAGAGGTACGCTCCATTTCCGACTGATTGCGGACCTTATCACAGAAAGCCTTTATTTCCTCAGCTTTCGGGTTGCCTTCGCAGATTTTTTCCACGAGCGGATTTTCGGCTGCCAGTGCTACGAAGGTTATACCATAGGCCGTATCGGGACGAGTGGTGTAGACCGAGAGCTTTTCGTCCATCCCCTCGATGTCCATCTCAAATTCCAGACCTTCGCTGCGGCCAATCCAGTTGTCCTGCATGGTCTTAACGCGTTCCGGCCAGCCTTTAAGTTTGTCAAGGTCTTTTAAGAGTACATCGGCATAGTCCGTTATCTTCAGGAACCACTGGGAAAGGTCCTTCTTCTGGACGTCGGAATCACAGCGCCAGCATTTGCCGTCGATAACCTGCTCATTGGCCAGCACCGTACCGCAGGTGTCGCACCAGTTCACGGAAGCCTTTTTCTTGTAAGCCAAACCACGCTTATAGAAGAGTTCAAAGAGCCATTGCGTCCACTTGTAGTATTCCGGGCTGCAGGTGATAGCCTCCCTGTCCCAGTCATAGGACAGCCCCATGGAACGCTGCTGGCGCTTCATGTTTTCGATATTGCTGTAGGTCCAGTCCGCAGGCTTGACATTATTCTTGATGGCCGCATTCTCCGCCGGCATGCCAAAGGAGTCAAAGCCCATGGGATGCAGGACATTAAAGCCCTCCATCGTCTTGTAACGAGCCATAACGTCACCAATGGAGTAGTTGCGGACATGCCCCATGTGCAAATTGCCCGAAGGATAAGGGAACATCTCCAGAGCGTAATACTTCGGACGCTCCGCATCCATCTCTGTCTTAAAGACAGCATCTGCCTCCCACTTATCCTGCCATTTTTTTTCTATCTCCTGGGGTGAATACTTATTCAAGCCTATCTCCTCCTAATAATGTTCACAATTAGGTGTATTATACCGTAACCATGGCAAAATCGCAACCTTTGGTCAGATATGTCCGCAGGTAATCTCCTTATGTCTTTCCTGTTCTTCCTGCCACTTACGCCGGGCATCCTGATAGCTTTCACACTCCAGGGTAAAGCCCTTGCCGGAAACCTCCGACGTGTCAGACACAATCATAAAGGCCTGCCGGTCATAATGGTCAACGATGGCCTTGACCCGGCTGACCTGCGTCAGCCGCACCACGATGAAAAGAACGTCCTTATGTTCCTGGGCAAAGCCCCCCTTGCCCTCCAGATAAGTCACGCCGCGATGGACATTTTCCATGATGTCCTGACAGATTTGCTCGGCAGCCGGGGACACGATAAAAATTGACTTTTCCCGGTTAAGACCGGCAGCAACGCGATTGGTAAGCTCTGCGGTCACATAGATGGACACCAGCGTATACAGGGCCTCATCAATGTTGAACATCCATGCCGAGGACATGACGATGATAAAGTTCATCAGGAATATCACCGTTCCCATGTCCACAGAATAAAATTTCTTGACCACGGCTCCCACCACGTCCAGACCGCCGGTGTTGGCATTTGCCCGGAAAATGATGCCAAAGCCGATACCGGCCATCACGCCGCCGAAAATCGCATTGAGCATACCGTCCTGAGTGATGTTCCAATCCACCAGAAAATGCGTGGCATCCAAAATGATGGACAGCACCACCGTCCCCACGATGGTATCCCAGGCGTACAGGCGGCCAAAAACCCGATAGGCCAGATACAGGATAGGCAGGTTGTAAACGATGTTCTGCATACCCACAGGCAGGCCGGTCAGATAGTAGATAATCAGGGCAATACCGCTGATGCCTCCCGTGAGGAGGTGCGCAGGAATAATGAAGAGATTAAACCCCAGACAGACAATCAGGGCTCCCAGCGTAATCTGCAAATAACGTATAGTTTGCTTGCGCAATTCATTTTTCGTCATAATTTCGCTCTAAAACTTTCTTTTAAATTATCACACAATCTGGAAGAAGTCGGCAGACTCCCTGTCAGCTACAACTTCGACCCCCTGCTCAGTCAGTTCCTGAGCCAGCCTGTCCCGCAGGACTTCCACCACGGGGAATTCCGTGGCAAAATGTCCGGCATCAATAACGTGCATGCCAAGTTCCACCGCCTGCTGAGCCTCATGATACTTCACATCACCGGTAACGTAGGCATCAGCCCCCATAAAGGCAGCCTTATGAATAAATTCCGCGCCGCTGCCGCTGCAAAGAGCCACCTTGCGCACGGGGCGCGCGCCGGCATCCACCAGCCGCACATACCCTGCCGGCAGTGCCTCACGCACCTGTCGGGCAAAATCCGCCGCGGCCATTGGCGCTGGCAAAGTCCCCATACGCCCCAGACTTTCCACTGTGCCGTCCTCTGCCTGCGAGGTTATGACAAAGGTTGACAGCTTTTCCAGACCGATGGCCCCTGCCAGTACATCATTGACACCACCCACGGCAATATCCAGATTGGTATGAGCTGCCGCCACGGCAATATCATGTTTCAGCAGCTGTTGCAGCCTGGCCCCCAGCGGCAAATCCGTACGGATTTTTTTTAGGCCCTTAAAAATCAGCGGATGATGGGCAACAATCATATCGGCCTGACAGGCAACGGCCTGCTCCACCACCTTATCGCTGACATCAAGGCACACCAGTATCCGCCGGATATTTTGGTTAAGCGCCCCCACCAGCAGCCCGGGATTATCCCAGTCCTCAGCCAGCCGCTTCGGAGCCAGTTGTTCCAAAACATCCATAACAACTTGGCATTTTACCATGTCAGTCTCCCTTCCAGCGCTTTAACCATGCGCTTTACCTTGGCATAGCGTTTATCGCCTTTAGCCCTGTCACTTTTTTCCATGCCGTTTAAAATACGGCGCTGCTGGAAGAGCAGTGCTTCAATATGATGACGCAGGAGCGGCTGCTTTTTCTGCCAGAGCTTCGGCCCCACCAGCAAATCAAGCGGGCCCGGCTTTTTCCGCTGACCTTTTTTAGCCTGTATAATCTCATAGATACGGCCATCATCAACAACAATGTTTTCATCACTGATATGCCATTCGTTATCATACAGCCATTCGCGCAGTTCGGCTGTGCCATTCATGGGCTGCAGAACCAAGGTCGTGAGCCTTGCGGTAATCTCCGGCTGCGCTGCCAAAATATCAGCCATCAGCACGCCGCCCATACCGGCAATACACACGGTATCAACCTCACCGGGCTGAAGGATTGCCAGGCCATCGCCCAACCGTACGGAAATCTGTGCTTCTGTAAGGGCATTTTCATTCACAGTGCGCTTGGCGGCTTCATAGGGGCCGCGGTTCTTATCACCGGCCACCACAAAAGCAGCCTTCTCCTGCTTGATCAGCGCTGCCGCCAGATAACCGTGGTCAGTACCAATGTCTGCCGCCCGGCAGCCCTGCGGTACAAAATCCGCCAACGCCTGCAGTCTTTCATCTAAATGCATAAGGATGCCTCCTCTCAATAAGAAAAGGGTGTAACGCATGCGTTACACCCTTGAGCATTCATGGCTCCCCGAGCGGGACTCGAACCTGCGACATATGGATTAACAGTCCACCGTTCTACCAACTGAACTATCGGGGAATATCTATTGATGCCACGCATCAACAGGGTTTATTATATTAGACACTATCTCTGATGTCAAGAATATGTTGCCTGGGAAAATCAATCCAAAAAGTCCTTGAGTTTGCGGCTGCGGCTCGGGTGACGCAGCTTGCGCAGGGCTTTGGCCTCAATCTGGCGGATGCGTTCACGGGTCACGCCAAAGTTCTGGCCGACCTCTTCCAGCGTCCGTGCCCGGCCATCATCAAGCCCGAAGCGCAGGCGCAAAACCTTCTCCTCACGGGGAGTAAGGGTGTCCAGCACTTCCTCCAGCTGTTCCTTGAGCAGCATAAAGGAAGCGGCATCAGCCGGTGCCGGCGCATCCTGGTCCTCAATAAAATCACCGAGATGGGAATCTTCTTCTTCACCTATGGGCGTTTCCAAAGATACCGGCTCCTGCGCGATTTTCATGATTTCCCGGACGCGTTCCACGCTGATATCCATCTCCTTGGCAATTTCCTCAGGCGAAGGCTCACGACCCAGCTGCTGCAGGAGCTGACGGGATACGCGGATCAGCTTGTTTATGGTTTCCACCATGTGTACAGGAATGCGGATAGTACGAGCCTGATCCGCAATAGCTCTGGTAATGGCCTGACGAATCCACCATGTGGCATAGGTACTGAACTTATAGCCCTTGGTGTAGTCAAATTTCTCCACGGCCTTGATAAGCCCCAGATTACCTTCCTGAATCAGGTCAAGGAACAGCATGCCACGGCCCACATAGCGCTTGGCGATGCTGACCACCAGACGCAGATTGGCTTCTGCCAAACGCTTCTGGGCGATTTCATCGCCCTCCTGCATGCGCTTGGCCAGCGCCACTTCCTCATCAGCGGTGAGCAGGGGCACACGGCCAATTTCCTTGAGGTACATACGCACCGGGTCATCTATGCTGATTCCCTCGGGCACAGAAAGGTCTATTTCGACATCCTCAGAGTCTTTATCATCTATATCATCGTCAACATTGTCAACCGTACTGGAATCATCGACAATCTCTATACCCTGCTGACTGAAAGTGTCATACATACGGTCGATTTCATCTGGTGAAAGGTCTTCCTGCTGCAGGGCTTCCACAAGTTCGCCATACGTAAGCGTACCGCCGTTTTTTGCACCTTTGGCCAACAGATTTTCCACAATCTCCGAGCTGTGGTTTCTGCTGCCAGCCTCAGGCTGAACGCTTATCTTCTTCTTAGCCTCAGCCATTCAGAATTCCCCTTTCCACGACTTCATAACTCCATATAATTTCACTCAAGTTACAACTCATCCATTTCACTTTTTATTTTTTTTGCTTCGTTTAATTCGGCAATATAGGCTTCATTGCCGGCCTGCAAATACTCTTCTGCCAGCCGGGCATGCCTTGTGTAGCAGGCATTCAGATACGCATGCCGCAATACACGCAAAGCATCGTTATACGCATCAGCTTCGTTTCTGTCACCTAAATCCTCTACCAGCGCTCTGGACAGCTCTGCCATCGCTGCCTCACTTAATTTTTCCGCTGCCTGTACTTCATTAGGATTCTGCCTGCTTGCTGATAATTCCTGCAAATAAAGCAAAACTTCCCGCTGATTATCATCCACAATGCTGTCAAGTGGCACCATCGTCTGCAAATGAAGTAAAATGCCCTTATCCTGCCAGGCCATCCGCAAAGCAATACGGCCTGCCCGTTTCAAGGCTGAATCCACTTTTCTTGATGCCTGCCGGATAGGCGCACTGACCACAGCCCCCTCCTCCGGCAGCTGCGGACTGCGTCCATACCGCCGCAATTCATCCTGAACAATGCCTTCTTCCAAAAGCAGCGCCTGTGCCAGTCTTTTTTTGTACTCGCTGGCCATAGCCGGCTCACGGATGCCTGCCAGCACCGGCAGCATGGCATGGAGCGCCTTGACCTTGCCCTCCAGCGTATCGTGATTGATATGCTTTAACACATACTGCAATCTGTACTCCACCAACGGCATGGCTTTTTGCACCAATTCCTGAAAAGCCTGCGCGCCATGCCTGCGGATGAATTCATCCGGGTCCTTGCCATCAGGCACGACAATCACGCGTACAGTTGCTCCGGAATCCCGGACTATGGACAATGCCCTGATGGTGGCTTTCTGCCCGGCTTCATCGCTATCATAGCAAAAATAGATTGCCGGTGCATAGCGCATGATAAGTTTGCAATGCTCCGCCGTAAAAGCCGTGCCCAGTGATGCCACTACATTACGGACGCCTGCACTGAATACAGAAATCGCGTCCATATAGCCTTCCACGACTATGGCATAACCGGCCTTGCTTATAGCTCTATGGGAGCGATCCAAACCAAAAAGAAGCCTGCGCTTATTAAATAAGATGGTTTCAGGAGTATTGAGATACTTAGGTGTGCTGTCGTCCAAAACACGGCCGCCAAACCCCACAACCCGGCCGCGTTCATCAGCTATCGGGATGATGACCCGGTGCCGGAAACGGTCATAAACTCCCTGACCATTCTTGCGTTCTGCGGCCAGCCCGGCCTCCAACAGGAACTCTTTTTTAACCCCGCGTTTTAAGAAGGCTGCAGATAACTTATCCCAAGCCTCAGGGGCATAGCCCAGCTTAAACTCATCAATGGTTTCCGGGGAAATACTCCTCCCGGCAAAATAAGCCTTGCCCGGCTCGCCGAGTTTCGTCAGCGTCAAACAGTTGTGAAAAAAATCCCGTGCCATCTCGTTGACCTTGCGCAGGTCAGCCTTTTGCTGGTCACGAGCCAGCTCCTGAGGGGTACGCTGCCGCTGCGGCATGGGTATTCCCAGCTTTTCTGCCTGAAGCTTAATCGCCTCAAAATACGTGACATTTTCAATCAAGGATAAGAACTTGAAAACATTTCCACCTGCGTGGCAGCCAAAGCAATAAAAAAAACCCTTATCCGGCACTACGGAAAAAGAAGGCGTCTTCTCACCGTGAAAGGGACAGCAGCCCCAATAGCGATTGCCTTTTTTCTTCATAGAGACATAAGTCTGCACAACCTGCAGGATATCTGATTGAGCACGAACCCGCTCAACAAATTCATCCAATTGTTCATTGCGCATGACCTAACCCCTTACCAGATAACCAATATCCCGTTACTTACTATAACAAGCATACTGCATACTATTCGCGATTTGTGTGTAAAATCCTTCTTTTTATGAATTATTTTTCCTGTAAATATAACTTTTTTGCATACAGTTACTTTACAGTATATTATTCTACTCTTTTTGTCAATATCCCTTTTTATTTTTTGCCCAAATGACTGGCAGGCTGACCTACCGGCGGCATAAAAATATCATTGAAGAGCTCGACAGCGTAACTGTCCGTAAGTCCGGCTACATAGTCCGTGACCACTTTCTGCCGTCCCCAGCAGGCCTCCCTGCCGATGTATTCAGGCGGCAGTTCCAAAAAATTTTCCATAAAGTAATGATACAGCTCCCGCAGTACAAAGGCCGCCTGACGGCGCTCCCTGGACAACATATCCGAATGGTAGATGTTCTTAAACATGAACTCCCGAAAAGCATCCATCAGTCCCTTTATACGGGGCGACTGCTTAATATCATCCTGCCCCTCGGAGCTGACAATCATATCCGCCACCATGGTGGTAATCATCTGCGAGGTGCTTTCGCCCAAACCGGTGTAAATCTCTGACGGCAAATCGCCCGGCGCCAGCAGGCCTGCCCGAAGACTGTCATCGTAATCATGGCACAGGTAGGCGATTCTATCCGCAACACGCACAATCCGCCCCTCCAGAGTCCGCGGCAGGGCAGGCCCTGTATGATTGACAATGCCATCCTTGACCTCAAAAGTCAGGTTCAGTCCCTGACCGCCCAATTCCAAAAACTCTACCACACGCAGGCTCTGCTCGTTATGGGTAAAATGACCGGTCAAATCGTCCATGACAGATTCCCCGGCATGACCAAAAGGCGTATGCCCCACATCATGCCCCAGCGATATGGCCTCCACCAAATCTTCATTGAGCCGCAGCCCCCGGGCTATCGTCCGGGATATCTGCGACACCTCCAGACTGTGCGTCATTCTGGTGCGGTAGTGGTCGCCGGCCACAATATACACCTGAGTTTTATGTTTCAGGCGGCGGAAGGCCTTGGAGTGCAGGATTCTGTCCCGGTCCCGCTGAAATTTCGTGCGGAAGGCACATTCCTCAATGGGATGCTTGCGTCTGGCCTCCCGGCTTTTGGCCGCCAGCGGCGATAATATCTGATATTCCTGTTCTTCGGTGCGCTCCCTGACATTCACCTGCGCCACCTCCTGTTTCTAATATATATATATATAGCAGATGCTTAATTATACAATACTGGCTGACAAAATAAAAGTCCTGCAATTTTGCCAAAAAGATGTTTTTGCTGTAAAATATAAATAATCTAACCCATAAAAGGAGGGAGTTCCATGCCCGTTCGTCTGCTGACCCTCGTAACGGTTTGCCTGCTCATGGCAAGTTCTCTTATTTGCAGCACCGCCCACAGCAGTGGTCACAATATAAACGCTGATATGGCAAAAAGCAAGGTTCAGCCCACCGTATCTGCCGATAATGTTTCCTATAATGAAGATACCGGCCTGTACACCCTTGAAGGCAATGTCCACATAACTATGCCCCAACGCACCTTCATCGCCCAGCACGCCAAAATCAATCCGGCTTCATTGCTGCTTTGGACAGACAGCGGCTCGGAAATCATCGAAGGAGAACTGCATTTTACCTGTGATGCCATGTACGCCGAACTCGCCGGTACGACCGTCTGGTGCTTCGGCACCCGTTGCGGTGTTGAACGTCCGGGACTTATCATCCACGGCGACAACATGCAGTACAACTGGGAAAATCATATCGTCATTTTCGACGGTCATGTTTTCTGTGTACAGAAAGGCAAAAGCACCACCAGCAGCCATTTGGAATTTGATTTGGACAAGAATGATATCGTACGGTAAATTTTATTTGCCTTATAAACAAAGGGCTATGACAGCCGCAAACTGTCATAGCCCTTTCTGTTGCTTACTAATCATTCGGTTTCCACAGTGATGTCTTCATTGGTTTCATCCAGCTGAATGCCTGCAAAATCTCCCAGTTTCGGGTCAAATATTACCTCCTCCGTGAGTTTTTGCCCAGGCTCAGTCAGTGTGCGCCTATCAAAGGTGAATGTCCCATGTCGGTTAGTTTCGCGTTCACTCATGAAGTCAACAACACTGAGGTTATCGCCGTAAAGCTTCCACAGATTCCTGCCGGCATCTACCAGAACGGTGTCATTTGTCCTGACGTATCCATCAGCATAAAGCTGATAACCACGCATTTTGCTGTCTGCCATGGACAAATTATTCCAATAAGCCAGTTGCTCGCCATCACGAGTCGGGGTACGCCCATAAACGGCAATATCCGTATAATCGTTGTCCACATGAATCTTGTCCACAGCGAGAACATCATCTACGCGAAGCTGCCCTTCCGCAACATGGACATAACCACCATTGGCCCAGATATTCGGTACATGTGTACCAGACTTAGCGCTGAGGCTGTCGATGGAGATAAAGCCGTCAATCAGCTTCTTATTGCCCGCGCCCATCGCAGAAAGCTCAAAGACAGAATCTCCTCTCTTCGCCGTCACGGAACCAATCTGAATGTAGTTTCCTGTCATAGCTACATCAGCTCCGGTATCGCCGCTTGCTTCAGCCAAAACATTATTGACCTTAGAAGCTTCTGTATTATCCTCCATCTTCAGCACTACGGCCTTGCCTTCCGCCAGATTCAGGAAAAGATCTCCATAAGTCAGCTCTACATGGGTAATGCCTGCGGAAATAAAGTCCTTACCATTGATAAAGCCGCTTTCCGTATTGGAAACCTTCACATCGCCCAAAGCTGTGATATTTTGCAGGCTTATGTTGCCCGTCCCGGCACTGATAGTAACCGTCGTTTCAGAATTAATATCTCCACCGACAGTTATGCTGCCCTGTCCGGTGGTCAAATCCACCAAATTGGCATCTATCTGTCCGGCAATGCGTATCGGCCCTGCATCTGCATGAGCTGTTACATCACCCGTCAGTGTTGCCGTTTTATCAAAGAATATTCCTCCTCCCTCATTCACCTTGGCGTTCAGATTGCGATTGGCCTTAATGGCATCCGTCACATGCAAATCACCATTACGTCCCGTAAGGTTAATATCCCGTCCGGATTCTAACAAACCGTTTTGTTCAATGATGAAGTTCCGCTCTCCCTGCGTATACGCTTCTGCGCCGGCAGCCATGGAGATATCGCCATTTTTAGTGGAGGTCTTGCCGTAAATTTTTACCTGCCCTACGCCCACACTAATGTCGATATTCTCTTTTGCCGTGACAGTTTCCACATCCGGCCCGTTGTTACCGATATTTACACCACCGGTTTCAACCTGAACGTCAATACTGCCCTTGTTGGCTGTTACGCTTCCACCAACATCCACAATCCCCAAATTGGTAGCCAGCGCTACATTGCCTTCGCCGGATTCAATGGCAGAACCCACATTGATATTACCTTTATCAGCGGTCATAGCAATATTTTGAGCTGCCTTAACGTCATGTCCAACATTGATATCGCCCTCATCGGTTTTGATTTTTATATTTCCTGTCACATCTACATCCGTATCGAAGTAGACACTGCCGATTCCCTGCAGTTCAGCCTCCATATCTTCTCTGGCCTGAATGACTTCAGAAACATGCAGGTCACCGCCCTCTACATCCAAACGGATGGATTTTGCAGCTTCAAGTTTGCCGTTGTGGTCGATAACAAAGGTACTGCTATCCACGCCGGAAACCTGTTCCTGCCTGTGTGCCGACAAGGAAATATCGCCTGCTCCCGTGGACGTTTTGCCATAGACGACAATTCTGCCATCATTAGCGGTAAGATTAATGTTCTCCCCGGCAGTGACCGTCTTCACATCCGGCCCGTTGTCGCCAACGAGAATGTCGCCCTGGCCTGAGGTAATATCTATACTGCCATCACTAGCGGTCACTGTCTTGATAATTTGAATATCGCCCTTATTCGTCCGAATAGACACATCACCATTTTCTGCCAGTACATCACCATCATCACCCGTAGCAGTATCACCGATTAACACATTGCCATCATACGTGGAAATGGACACCGCCTCACCGGCAGTAATGTCCTTGCCCACCATGATATCGCCGCTTCCGGTATTCAGGTTAACCATACCTTCATCTGCGCTAATGGTATGTCCCACTCCGATGAAGCCCTTTTCCGTGGAAATATTGACGTCCTTGTCCACCATCACATCCGTTTCAAAAATAACATTTCCCCGTTCGTTAATTACCGCAGTAAGTCCCTTTCTGGCAGAAATTTTATCCGTGATGTAGATATCACCATTGCGCCCATAGAGGTTAATACCTCCACCGGAGCTAATCTTGCCATCATCTTTGATGATAAAGTTACCATTCAATATCCCCGGTTCATACACATCCTGTCCGGCTGTCATGCTGACGTCACCATTTGCCGTAGCGGTCTTGCCCTGAATGGTAATTGTACCGGTATTGGTACCAATGCTGACGTTCTTGCTTGCGATAAGCGATTCCTCATCCGTTACGTTTTCACGGCCAACGATAATATTGCCCTTCCCAGTTGCCAGCTTGATGCTTTCATCCTGAGACTCAATACCTTTGACAATGGCAATATTGCCCTGTCCCACGTTCAAGGTTACATTCCCTTTTGCTGTGATAGTTTTCTCATCCAATACATCTGGCTGACCGATGTAAATATCTCCCTGATCGGAAATATCCACCGTCACAGCTCCAGTTTCTGCTTCGACCTTTCCCAGTAATTCGATATCACCATTGCCGTGCACAAAGAATTCCGCATTTCTGCCTGCTGTCAGCAACGTAGTGGAATCTGTCGGTATAGTGCTATGTTCCTCCTCTCTGTTTATGATACCTGAAAGCGTACCAATATTGATGCCACGGTTTTCTTTCGCCGAAGCAGCATTCCAAACCTGTACCCTGATATCGTTCTCCGCTTTTATGGTACCAATATAGTTAACCGACTCCTCGGCCAGCATAAACACATTATGTCCAGCTTCAATGCCCCGGCCCAGACCATAAATGGAACCTTCAACATTGCTTGCCAGCGTAACATCATTTTTCACAACGGCATTGCCCAGAATCGTCACGTCCTTGCCGGCCGTCAGCAACAGGTTACCCTGCGCACCGTTTCCGCCGCGAACATCAATTTTCTCTCCGTCAGTACCGTTATCAACCAAAAATCTTAAATCCCCTCTGGAGGATATATTGGCAAACTCTGCATCCCCCAGAATTTTGTCCGTTGCCACACCGGCAACATAAATGCCGTCATAGTTGCTCACAGCCTTGACACTGCCATCAATAGGCGCACCTGCCAGCAGCCCATTGGTCAGTACTATCGCAAACTTGTTATTCCCACTTGTCAGCGATACATCCTTGCCACTGTAAGTCGTCACCATTGGCGTTTCGATTTTGACATTTGCAGCTTCCATAATCGCTCCACCTGCTTTGATGGTGAACGAATTATGGGAATCACCCAGCATATCACTTACCGTAAATGTGTTAAACGAATTTTGCCTTTTCGTTCCCGTAGTGATATCGCCATTGATAAGTACATCACCGCCAGCAGTCAGGGAAATATCACCGATTACATGAGCATCCGTTTCATCATCATCCTGCGCTTGCAACGCAGAACTGACCTGCAAACTGCCATGTGCAGCCCTGTTTTCTGCCACAATGTTGCCCTGCACCACGGGCTGTACGGCCAAAGAAAGCGTATCTGCCGTAGTCCCCACAAGGACATTACCCGCAAGCGGTGTGTTTTCTATCGCGCCTTGCAACGTAATTGACTGGAACGTATTGCCCGTGCCCTGCAAGTCAGCAGTTTTAGCACTAACAGCCGTTACCTTGTTGGCCTTGATTCCGGCATCGGCAGCCTGCTTGATATCAGCCGCTGCCGAGCTAAGTTCCACATTCTTGCCTGCCGTAAAGTTAGTATTGGCCGTTTGCTGCAATGTTCCCTGTGCATTAAGGGCAATATTACCCGCAGCAGTGAGGTCGCCATTATTAGCAAGAGTGCCGTTCTCGCGAAGATTGTGCACCACGATATCGCCTGCCACCTGCCGCTTGATTGCCACGGTCAGCGCTGCAGCGTTATCTTTAATGCGCACATCTCCGGCAATAGCCGGCTTTTGTGCCGCAGTGGTTTCAATGCCGTCCACTTCAATATTGTTGAATTCATTAGCTGCATTTTCTAAAAGCAGGGACTTGCCGTTGAAGGTTTTGACAGCATCGGCGGTGATAACGCCTTTATCCGTCTGAGTGATATTGCCATTGACAGCCTTCAGCGTCAACACTTTCTCCGTATCAGTCAAATTGCCTGCTTTCACTTTACCGTCAAGCGTCAAACTGTCTGCAGCTTCAAGGTTTACATTTCCACCGGCAGTGATAGCACCTGCTACCGCCTCCTTCTTAACTGTTCCAGTACTATCCTTCTCCTGTTCACGACCCACGGTCAAAGAGCCGGCGCTGACAGCGGCAAATTCACCCACCGTCCTGATATCGCCCAAAACCAAAGTACCGTTCTGGATTCCCTGCGCCAAGCTGCCCATGCCCTTTATATAGGCCGACTGTGCCGCAATGTTCACCGGGGCACGGTCATTCAGCAGCCGGATAGCATTGTCAGCTTCACCGACAATACCGGTGGCCGTGTTCGTCTTGAATTCCAGTTTCTTCCCGGCGTTGATGTAGGAAGCGGCAATATCCGCATTGGCATTGCTCATCTTGAACCCCTTTTCGCTGTTCAGGAAAATGGTATCCCCGGCGAACATGGCTCCCAAGCGGAGGAAATCATTATTGTTCACGTTGTTGATAAACACATTCTTGTCAGCTCTGGCTTCGGTCAAGTCCCCGGAAAGGGAAATGGTCAGGGCCTTTTCAGCAGTGCCGATGCTCTCCTTACCTCCGGTGAGGATCAGGTTGTTGCCCTTGATATTGGTATCATCTGCCGTCTTGTCGTTGTAGATGCCCTGCTCGGAGTACAGGCGCACGTCACCTGTGGCGCTGTTCTGGGTGGCATCGATGGTGCCTACCTTGATGGCAGAGTGTTCCCCATTTTCATCCTTGCGGCCTGCCACGAAGACATTACCCCCGGCGCTGACATTCAGCGTGCCGCTGGCCTTGATACCCAAAGGCATATTGCCCTTGATTTCAAAGGCCATCAGATTGCCGCTTTCATCCCGCTTGACCGTGACATCGGAGGCACTCACATTCATGAGCTGCTTCATATAGGCAATATTGTCGCTCCCTGTCAGTTGCTCCACGGTAATCGTGGTGGAATTATTGTCAAAGGTGCCCACTGCACCCTTGGTGGCTGTCAGGGTAATATCCTTGCCCAGAACATTGGCAGCCCGCTCTGTCTGGGTGCTGCCGCCGCCTTCCGGGTTCACGAGTTTTTCGCTGACAGCGTTGAGCATCATGTCCTTGGTCCACTCAAAGGTGGGATTATCTGCCTTGGCCTTCATTTTCTGATAGTCGGTATCGGCCGCCAGATAGGCGTTGGCATCCGCATACTGGGCATACTTAGAAGCAGTCTTGTAGGCAACGGAGCCCGCTGGCAGGCCCGCAGCTGTCTCCTGCCACTCGGCCTGGGTCTTGCCGCCCTTGGTGGTATCATAGGCCACTTCTATGGCTGCCTTGTAGGCATCGCGGTCTTTTTCCAGTCCTTCGATATACGCCCCCTTGTAAGTGTAATTTCCATTGGCATCCTTCTCACCGTCAATGAGGCCCGCGTCAATCCAGCGATGCACCATTTCGTCCACGCTGTCCGTGGAGCCGGATTTGTCATTGCCGGGAAGCCCGTCAATGAAGCCGCCGTTATTTACCGTCAGCTTCACATCCCCTTCGCGGGATTCAATCTTGCCCACGCGCATATCGCCGCCGTCTGCCGCTTCGGTCAGATAGATGCTGTTCTTGGCACTGGCGCTTATCTGGGCACCGTAGCGGTCTGTGGAATAAATCAAATCCGAGCCGGCGATATTGATGGCCTGCGCTTCCGTGCCAATACCGCCCTCCTTGCTGGTGAGAGTGATACCGCGGCCTTCTACGGTAATGCCGCTGCCCGACTGGGTGATATTCCCGGCGGCGTTCAGCGTCACATCGCCAAGGGCTGCATTCTTCGCGAAAACGTTGCTGCCGTCCTTGCTCTTGAGTTCGACGATTTCCACATTCCCCGGCAGAGAGCGATTCTCCAAGATGCCGCCTACGGCGGTAATGTCGATATCCCCCTTGCCCGTGGAAACGGCACTGAGCTTGATGTTGTCATTCACCGCAGTGATATTGCCACTCCCGTCTTTGGTCGCCGTGCCGATGGAGGCGAGATGAATATTCTTGATGTCGTTTTTCGCCGCAAGGTTTACAATCTCGCTCTTTAAGGTGGTATTATCAAACTGGGTAATGCCACCTGCGGCAGAGCTTACAGTCAGCGCAGCCTGATTGTGGGAGTTGGCCACATTGCCCGTCAGGTTGATGCTGCCGCCACCGGCATTGGTGCTCTTGATATCTATTTTGCCCACTTCTGCGCCCAGCAAGCCAATCGTGAGCGGCTGCGAGGCATTGATACTGTAATTATAGAGCTGGATGGTGGAAGTGCCAACTTTCCACCGGTCGTAAATATGCTTGAACCAGCCCAGGAATCCCGAACGGGTAACCCAATGATCCTGATCAAAAACTTTTTCGTTTAAGAGCGTGGTATGTCCATCAAGATGCAATTTGCCGCTTGCCGGGACATTGGCGCTCGTCGTAATCACGGCACCATCGGGCAGGCCTATTTTCGCCCCTTCCTTTTTGTCGATAACGTTTGAGTCTGTTGACCAGCCTCTCAGTTCGGTTTCATCCGCCGTCTGAACCAGCCCCCACATACCACGGCGCTCATAGTGCTGATATGTTCTTGTAGTCTCAACACTATAGCCATTGACCCATGTGTATAGCTGGCCACCCTCTACTCCATAGGATATTGTGTTCCCCACCGAAAGATTGTTAGCCGTTTGCGTGGCACCGGCGTAGATATCCGTGTCCCCCGAGTGATTCTTCAGGTAATCGGCATA
>JAGAYB010000023.1 GCA_017940705.1 Selenomonas sp.
GAACAATTCCTTGCCCTGCCAGGCGAACAGCTGCGTAAGGCCAATGCCTAAAATCCGTCCGCCCCAGGTGAAGTAATGCGACCACTGGCTGACCACAATATCGTAAAAAGATGTGATACGCTGCCGCGGCCCAACACCGTCAAGCAGATTTCCTCTGTCCGAACCATCCCAGATAAAGGCATAGGGTATATCATCCGATATCATAGGCAGCATACAGTTCCGCACGAAAAACAAACCCAAAAACACCAAAAAAATCATCTGCCATGATTGTAATTTCTTTACCATTCATATATCTCCCCGTATTTGCCCCAGTCACTTTGTTTGTCAATGACGATTCCTTTCAGCCCATGATATTGCGCGAACATATTGGAACGATTGTCCTTAGGGTCACTTTCCAAATCTGCCCCAAACATCAGCAGGGTTTCCGTAACCGAACGATTCCCCACAATTTTCGGCAAAAGTCCGGGAAGTTTTATGGCCGGAACCACAATGGGGTCATCCTGTCTGCAAGCCGCTATGATTTTTTCTCTGGCTGCTAATTGACGGCTGTAGGATGTTTCGATAATCAGGCACATGGCCGAAACCGTCAGCCACAGTCCCATGGCGCCCAACCCTAAAAGTGCCATTCCCATGCGGAATTTCGGCGCGTGTAAGCACCGTTCCCTTAACCATGGCCGCAAGCAGCGCAGGGAAGACGCAGCCGCCACCAGCAGAAAAATCACGCTATGATAAGCGGCATGGGCGCGGAATTCCGGCGAAAACATCATCACGCAGAGCACCAAAAAGCTGCCGCCTGTGAACAGCAGTATGTAACGCTTCCACTCTTTGCTGCACTGCCCATACCGCAGGCAGAGCAGGACTATGGCCAAAAACGGCAGCTCGCCCGAAAATACCGGCAAAAAGCCTTGCACGAAATTATACAGGAACATCATCGGTGTCCATAAGAGTTCCGGCGGCATGGCATAGTCAGGCTCCAGCTCCTGCATGAGCCTGACCCTCTCCACATTTCCGGGTGCCAGCATCAGGAGCAGCGTGCCTATAGCCAGGCCAAGCAATCCGGCTGTCTGCCACCTTTGCAGCTGCTTCCGCCGATAAAATATCATCGTAAAAGCCAGCGTGAGCAGCAGCGTGACAATGCTGGCAGGCTCCATTGACCAGCCGGCCAGCAGCCCCCAGACTGCCATTAACGGCACAGCCCCCCAAAACCTATCCAGTTTCAACTTCTCTCCCCAATAAGCCAGCGCATAGGGCAGTAAAAAAATGCATTCCGCCACCGCTGTCCACAGATAGACGCAGGCTCCTGTCATCCACAGCATGGTATAAGCATAGGCAGGCAAGGCAAAAAACAAACCCAGCAGCAGCAATAAAAGTCCGGCCTTGCATTTGCCCGGCTTTTCCAGCCTGCCTGCTGCCAGCCAGTAAAGGAGCAGCACCAGCAGCACAAAGAACGCAGTATTGACTGCATCAAACCAATATCGCTGCTCACCGCCCTGCCAGATAAAAAACTGTGCCGTAAACAGCGCCGGTACGCGTCCGCCCCAGGTAAAATAATGCGACCACTGGCTCACAAAAATATCCGACAAGGACATGATTCTTTGCCGCGCCCCGATATCATCTACCAGATTGCCGCCATCCGCCCCATCCCAGATAAAGGCATAGGAATAATCATCTGCCACCATCGGAAAAAGGATATTGCGCCATAGAAAGACGCCTGCACCAAAGACAAACAACATTTGCCAGCTAATCCGCTGCCACACGGCCTGCCACAGGGCATACAGCCTGTCAGCCCAAACAGCCATAAATCTATCTCCTCTCAACATCACATTTTTTTCGCGGATCTCCGGCGACAGCCACATACAGAACTGGCACCACTAATAAGCCCAGCACGGTTGCCAGCAGCATGCCGCCGACAACAGCAATTCCCATGCTGCTGCGCGCCCCGGAACCAGCCCCCTCTGCCAAAGCCAGTGGCAGACAGCCGGCAATAAAGGCCACGGAGGTCATCAAAATGGGCCGCAGGCGCAATCTCGCGGCGGTCAGGGCCGAGCGGACAGCCGCAGTTCCCCGGCTCTGTCTTTCCTTGGCAAATTCCACAATCAGTATGGCATTTTTCGCCGCCAAGGCCACGACCAGCAATATGCCAATCTGCATATAAAGGCTGCCGGGACGCCCTGTTGCCAGTTCGGAAAGCAGTGCGCCGCCAATCCCCAGAGGGACAGACAACAGCACTGCCCAGGGCAGCCGCCATGATTCATAGATAAACGTCAGACAAAGCAGTACAAACACCAGCGACAGCCCCAAAAGCACAGCCGTATCAGTCTGCGCTTCCCGGGCGTGACGGCTGACACCCGACCACGCAATTTGAAAGCCGTCCGGCGCGGCTTCACCGACCACAGCTTCCATAGCCGCCATCGCCTCGCCGGCAGAATAATCATCACCGGGCACTATTTCAAAATGAATACTCCGCACCCCGTCATAACGGCTTATGCTGGCAGGGCCTGAGGACAGGTCGGCCTGCACCAAAGCGTCCAGCGGTATCATCCTGTCGTCACTATTGCGGACAAACAGAAAACGTAACGCCTCTGTTTCACTGCGGAAAGATTTATCGGCCTGCAAAACTACCTTATAAACCTTGCCAAAGCGGATAAAGTCATTGACTTCCTCCCCGCCGAAATTCACCTGCAGCGTACTATAGACATCATCAAGGTTTACGCCCAGAAGTTTTGCCTTGTCTTCATTAACCGTAAAATCTGCATAGGGCGTGCCCATATCAAAGTCAGCTTCCAGCTCACCGATTTCGGGATGTTTTTGCGCCGCATCCATAATATTTTTCACAGTCGTCTGCAGTGCTTCCTCCGAATGATCGGCTGTATCCAGCAAATGCAGGGATACACCGCCGGTCATGCCCAGCTCCGGCAGGGGTGGCGGATTGAGTCCCATTACCGACGCTTCGGGAACGGTCTCCCGGGCTTTTACGTCCAGCCATTCCAGCAAGTCATCCACACTCTGTCCATCTGTATGACGTTCTGTCCAGTCTTTTAGCGCCACAAAGATTATCCCGGCATCGGAGCGCGTATTGTCACTCAGCAAATCAGCGCCGCCAACGCCAATAACAGCCTTGACCGCCTCATGGGACTGCAGTTTTTCCGTCAGGCGGTTCATGGATTCAATGGTATGATTAAGCGAGGTACCAGCAGGCAGTTTCAGGGAGGTCATGATATAGCCCTGATCCTCCTCCGGCAAAAATTCCTCAGGCATATTTAGATACAGCCACACCGACCCGGCCAGCAGCAGACATATAGCTGCCAATAGCAGTTTTACCCGGCGCAGGCACCAGCCAAGGCAGTGCTGATAGCTGCGGCCTGTCCATGCCAGCAGACGGGCAAAACCGGCAAGCAGGCCATTTGCGCCTGCCGCCTGTGGCTTATCCTTTAACAGCAAAACGCATAAGGCCGGTGTCAGCGACAGCGCCGCCAGGGCCGAAAAGCTCATGGCGGCCACCAGCGTCACGGCAAACTGACGGTAAAGAATCCCCGTCATCCCCGAAAGAAAAGCTACGGGGACAAAGACCGCCGCCAGCACAAAGGCAATGGCTAAGATAGGTGCCTGTACCTCATGCAGCGCCGCCGAAGCTGCCGCCTTTACCGTCAGACCGCGTTCTATATGGCGGTACACACATTCAATGATGACGATGGCATCGTCCACCACCAGCCCGATAGCCAGAATCAGGGCAAAGAGCGTCAGCAGGTTGAGCGAATAGCCACAGAGATAAAAGACAAAAAACGTGGCAATCAGCGAAACCGGCACCGCCAGCATGGTGATAAGCGTAGCCCGGGCACTGCCCAAAAAGAAATAAACAATCACCGCCACCAGCAGCAGAGCCTCTGCAAACGTAAAGGCCACCTCTTTCATAGAGGCTTCAATAAAGCTGGTGTGGTCAACCACAATGCGGTATTCCATATCGGGAGGAAAATTTTTTTTGGCCTCTGCCAGGATTTTTTTCACTTCCCCAATAGTCGTCAGCGCATTGGCGCTATCCGTCAGCGTTATACTAAAAGACGCCGCTTCCTTCCCGTCCTGATAGGACGCATAACGGGTATCCCGGCGTCCTTCCGACACCTGCGCCACGTCCCTCAGCCTGATTAAATCCCCCTGCTCAGAAGGCAATATGATATTGCCAAACTCCTCAGCAGTCTGACGGCGGTTCTGTACCCGGCCCACCAGCTGGTGTTCCTGCCCTCTGTCCACGGGCATTTTACCCAGAGTACCGGCAGCCGGCTGTACATTCTGTTCCTTTATCGCAGACAGTACATCCGGCACCGCCAGATGCTTCGCCGCCAGTTTATCCGGCTGCAGCCAGATACGCATGGCATAGTCTTCCGTGTATTCATCCACATTGCCAACGCCGGAAACGCGTTTTATTTTATCAATAAAATAGGTCTTGGCGTAGTTTTGCAAAAAAATACTGTCATAAGTGCCTTTAGGCGAGCACAGGGACATGGCAAATACCATCCCCGGCATGGAACGGCTGGTGGTCACGCCGTAATCCTGCACCGTCCGGGGCAGGGACGGCAGGGCGGCTGTCACTCTGTTTTGCACGCTGGCTGCCGCCACTTCACCGTCTACACCGGGAGCAAATTCTATATCCAATTTATATTCCCCGGAAGCGTCCGCATGCGAAGACATGGCGCGCAAGCCATCAATGCCGTGAATTTCCGCTTCGATGATATTTGCTACTGTGTCCTGCACCACCGTGGCATCAGCGCCCTGATAGGTTGTCGATACCGAAACTGTCGGCGGCATAATGCCGGGATACTCGGCAATGGGCAGCTGAAAAGCCGCCGTCAGACCAAACAAGGTCAGCAGCACCGCCAGTACCACTGCCTGCAACGGATGCCGGATAAAATACTCAGCCAATCAAAACACCTGCCTGCATTTCGTCATTTCAAGAACTGGTCTATAGCCTTATTTAACTGGTCAATAGCTTCCTTGTCGTTATCCCGCACCGCGTCCACAATGCAATGCTCCATGTGGTCTTTGAGGATAATCTTGCTGACGCCGTTAATGGCGCTCTTTACCGCCGAAAGCTGAATAAGCACCTCACTGCAGTCCCGGCC
>JAGAYB010000191.1 GCA_017940705.1 Selenomonas sp.
CTGCAGGATTACCGCAGAAGTCAGCCCGGATTACGGCCCTTATCTGCTGGCTAAGGATTCGCCGGTTATTCAGACGGCTGTCAAAGCGGCAGAAAAGCTGGGACTGCCCGTGAAGCTGGAAGAATCCGGCGGCGGTTCTGACGCCAATCATTTCAATACCTACGGCGTGCCTACCGTGGTGCTGGCTGTGGGCATGGAAAAGGCGCATACCAAGGAAGAATATCTTGAGGAAAAAGACCTTTATGATTCGGCACGCTGGGCACTGGCCATTGTGCAGGAAGTCGCTGGGAAATAAATATGGTTTGAAGAAATCCGCTGACGCTGCAATAAAGTGTCAGCGGATTTTTGGCAAATTATAGTTTATTGGTTAGTTCTAGCTAAATTTATCCCGTTCATACGCTGCACGGGGTTCACGGGGAGTAATTTTTCTGTTTCCGCTAAACGACCCGCCCTGATAATTTCAGCTGTTTAGTTACCTGCGCCGGGCAGGCCAACGGCGCTCCTTTCAGCGTACTTACTTAGCTGATTCCTACGGCGTGCCGGCCTTCGCTGTCGCTCAGGCAGTCGCTCCAGACAGAAAAACCACTCCCCGTTCGCCCCAAGCCACGGATTATACATTTGCTGCGAACCGTCCCCTTCTCGTAACAAGCACATCGATGTAATTGTCTGCTTACCGCCGCAGCCCAGCGGATTGATACATACATTTGCTTAAGTGGAGGTGGGGATGCTTTTTCGCAGCGGAACGACTGCCCGAACAAGGTGAGGGCTGGCCCACAAACAGCACAAACGGAAAGCTGAGGTGAAAGACGCGCCGTTGGCCTGCCCGGCGCAAGGTCGCTATAAGCCATTATTTACCTAGTGGGTCATTCAGTGAAGCGGAGAAAAAGTATTCCCACCTCCGCCCACTGAGCTGTAACGGATAGAATTAAGAACGTATTGACATCGAAAACCACAAACTGCAATTTGTATGCCCAAGCAATATAGAGACTAGTTTCTCCCTGTATAACGGTGATTTTTTTGGGGATTTACTAAGAATCTTTAAATTTTAAAAGGAAAATGAAGATTCAGTGACGAATTTAAAGTGAATAAGGAAATGTGACGAAAGAAGGAGGAAGCAGCCATGATTAAACTGACAAAGTTTAATTCGCAAATAAATAAAAAAGGAGAATTTGTGCTCAATGCCGAAATAATAGAAACGGTAGAAGAAACGCCGGACACGGTTGTGACCCTCACCAACGGCAAGAAGTTCATCGTGGACGAGCCTATGGATGAGATTGTCCGCCGGGTCATGAAGTATCGGCGCGCCCTGCATCAATTTTGATGTGGACATTTTTCCGTTAATTGGTATAATGAAAAAGCAATCTATTATGGAGGGATAAATCTATGGCTGACGAAGAGAAAGATACAGAAGAAGCGCCAGAAGAAGAAAAGAAGAAAAAATCTCCGATAATTCTGGTCGCTGTGCTGGTTCTGCTTGGTCTGGTGCTCGCCGGCGGCATCTCGTTCTTTATTACCACGAAGATGATGGCGGAAACGGCCACCGAGACGGTAAATGAGCATCATGACCCGGGCAAGTTCATCAAGCTGGGTGATGCCAAGGAAGGTATTTTGGTCAATGTCGGAGGACAGAAAGCCGGTAAGTTCCTCAAAGCCGGTATTGTTCTGGAAATGAATCCCGGCAAAAAGAGCAATCTCACCGAGGAAGGCGCACTGCTTCCCGAGGCTGAGACAAAGATTTTGGATACCACCATGCAAATCCTGCGCAGTGCCAAATTGGATGAATTTGATGCCACCAAACAGGATGACCTGAAAAAGAAGATTAAGGACGAACTCAACACCAAGCTGGGGCCCGGTTCTGTGTATGATGTGTATATTACAAGCTTCCTGCTTCAGTAAGATGTTCGTATCATAGCAGGGAGGAGGGCGTAGATTGGCAGAGGATGTACTGTCTCAATCTGAGATAGATAAACTGCTTTCCGCACTGTCAGACGGAACCGTATCGGCAGAAGAAGTCAAAGCAGACGAAGAACAAAAGAAAATCAAGACATACGACTTCAAGCGTCCGGATAAGTTCTCCAAGGACCAGATACGAACGTTGTTTATGTTGCATGAGAGCTTTTCAAGGCTTTTAAATACGTATTTGTCCACCCACCTGCGCACATTGGTCAATGTAGAGGTGGCTTCGGTAGAACAGCTCACCTATCAGGAGTTCGTTCAGTCTCTGGCTAACCCATCGGTTATCAGTATCGTGTCGGTTCCCCCGCTAAAGGGGAGCATCATCATGGAAATCAATACAGAAATCGCTTTTGCCTTTATAGACCGCGTTTTCGGCGGTGAGGGCAAGGTCGGGATAAAACCCCGGGTACTGACTGAGATTGAGGAAGTGGTGGTCAAGCGATTTATTGATACCGCCTTGGGACACTTGAAAGAAGCATGGCTGAATGTGGTGGAATTTTTCCCGGCACTGGAAACAATGGAGTCCAACCCTCAGTTTACCCAGATAGTACCGCCAAGTGATATGGTGGTCATTGTCACCATCCAGATGAAGGTGGGCGAGGTTGAGGGTATGATGAATATCTGTATTCCTTACCTGGTGCTTGAGCCGGTTATGTCAAAACTCACGACTACCTTCTGGGTGGCGTCATCAGTATCCAGGGATGATGACCCGGAGCAGGTCAAGCTCCTGCAGCGTAAGATTGAACGTACCAAGGTACCCTTTGTGGTACAGCTTGGCGAGCTCCACCTTACGATTCATGAGTTCCTGACTTTGGGGTTCGGTGATGTCCTGCAAATGGACACCCGGGTGGATGATAATTTATTGTGTTTGGTAGGTAAGAGACCTAAATTCTATAGCAGGCCGGGTAAAAGCGGCAAGAAAATGGCGGTTCAGATTACCAAAATTTTAAACGAAGGAGATGAAAATACTGATGAGTGACGATATGATCTCGCAAGAGGAGATTGACGCCCTGCTTAATGGCGGCACAATACCAGCGGCGGACGGCGATGCAGCACCGGCGGGAGAGTCCGAGGCACCTGCTGAGGAACCAGCAAGCCCCGACAGTAGTTCATCTCAGTTTGACGATGTACTCACGGATATAGAAAAAGACGCATTGGGGGAGATTGGTAATATCTCCATGGGCAGTGCTGCAACTACCCTGTCTGTACTGCTGGGGCACAAGGTGAACATCACGACGCCTTCGGTGTCGGTGTCCTCCATGAGCATAATTCAGGAACAGTACCCCATGCCTTATCTCATTGTAGAAGTAGGCTATACCATCGGCATTGACGGCAACAACGTTTTGGCCATTCAGGCTCAGGACGCAGCTATTATCGCCGACCTGATGATGGGCGGCGATGGCACGAACCCTGACACAGAAATAAACGAAATCGCCATGAGTGCCGTGGGCGAATCCATGAACCAGATGATGGGTACGGTAGCTACGTCCCTGTCAACGATGTTCAATAAGAAAATTGATATTTCTCCGCCGAAGGTCAATCTCATTGACTTTGGCAATGAGGATAAAGTTTCGGAAGTGCTGGGGCAGACAGACCCGATTGTCTGCACATCCTTCCGCATGGAAGTGGATGGCCTTATCGACAGCGAAATCATGCAGATATTGCCTGTGGATGTGGCCAAGGAAATGGTTGAGGCGCTGACCAGTGGCGCGGCTGAAGAACCCGAGCCAGAGCCGGAACCGGCTCCTGCGCCGCCACCACCGCCACCGCCAACTCCGGCACCAGCTCCTGCAGCAGCACCGCCGCCTATGGCACCACCGCAGCAGCAGATGGCTCCGCCGGTTATGGCAGCACCGCCGGGAGGCGGCTATGGCTACGGTATGCCCATGCCGGGCGTAGCGGCCAACGTGCCTGTGCAGCCGGCGCAGTTCACACCGCTGAATATGCAGCCGGTACAGGTCAATGATGCCAACATCGGGCTGATTTTGGATGTGCCCTTGTCGGTGACAGTGGAGCTGGGGCGTACCAATAAATCCATCAAGGATATATTGGAACTCACCAACGGCTCTATCGTAGAGCTGGACAAGCTGGCCGGCGAACCCGTAGACATCAATGTCAATGGCAAGTTCCTGGCCAAGGGCGAAGTCGTAGTTATTGACGAAAACTTCGGTGTGCGTATCACCGAAATTGCCAGCCCGGCTGAACGAGCGGCAAAATTGCAGTAGTTTCCAGAAGGACTTAGGTTGTAGAGAGGTTCTTGTCTAAAACAAGACTTTCTTATATAATAAAAACAATGTTGAACCAAGTCGAATGTTTTTAAGATGAGGAGAGATGGAACATGGCAGTAAGAGTATTGGTCGTTGACGACGCGGCATTTATGAGAATGATGGTTAAAGATATTCTGTCGAAAAACGGCTACGAAGTAGTCGGTGAGGCAGAAAACGGCATGAAGGCTCTGGAAAAATATCAGGAACTGAAGCCGGATCTCGTTACCATGGATATCACCATGCCGGAAATGGATGGTATTAGTGCTGTCAAGGAAATCAAGAAAGTTGACCCCAACGCTAAAATCGTAATGTGCAGCGCTATGGGTCAGCAGGCTATGGTTATTGAAGCAATTCAGGCCGGTGCCCGTGACTTCATCGTTAAGCCCTTCCAGGCTGACCGTGTGTTGGAGGCTGTCCGTAAAGCAGTAGGCTGATGGGAAATAAAAGTGTTTTTCTGGCGTGTTTCGTGGTACTGTCTATATTCTTAATCGGTGGAGATACTGCCCTGGCAGCCGAAGAGGCTGCCAAGGGCGGTTATCTGGCCGGTTATGAGAATACAGACCCGCGTCCGGCGTCAATTTCCTGGTGGTCAACAATTGCTTATTTGGTCAGCCTCTTTGTCATTTTTGTCTTTGTGGTAGGGCTGGCTTATTTTGCTGCTCGTTTTGTGGGGGGCAAATTTGCCCAGCAGAAAATGGGCTATGGCGGACGCATTTTATCCCATCTGCCCTTAGGGCCGAACCGTTCTGTCTGTGTTATCGAAATGAGCGGCCGGGTCTTTATGCTGGGGGTTACGGAGCATTCGATAACCCTGCTGACGGAGATTACGGATGAAGAGGAGATTGAGCGTCTGCACCGGGAAGATTTAGCCTTTGGCAAAATGCCGGATATGTTTTCCCAGCAGTTTGGGACGCTGGCCGGCTTGGTACAGAAGGTGCCGCCAATATTTCGCAAATGAGTAACTGGCCTGCAGATATGGTCACGGTAAAAGGAGTTGTGGGCAGTTGAAACGCCGAAATATCTTCATTATGGCAGCTGGGTTTATCATCATGCTGCTCATGGCACAGACCGCTCTGGCTGCACCGCTGATACCTTCGGTGAATGTGGACGTAGGAACCTCTGGCAAGCCTCAGGATGTGGCGGTGACGCTGCAGGTGATGGCGCTGCTGACGATTTTGTCGCTGGCGCCGGGGATTCTTATAATGACCACGTCGTTTGTGCGGATTGTGGTGGTTATTGGTTTTTTGCGCAACGCGCTGTCAACCCAGAATGTGCCGCCCAATCAGGTCGTCATTGCGTTATCCCTGTTCTTGACCTTTTACATAATGTCTCCCTATTGGAGTCAGGCCAATGAAAACGGGATTCAGCCCTATATGGCAGGGCAGATTACGCAGGAAGAGGCCCTGCAAAATGTGGTAGAGCCCATTCGGGAGTTTATGTTTAAGCAGACCAGGGAATCTGATTTGGCATTGTTTGTCAATCTGGCCGATGATGAACGCCCCGAAACGCAGGAGGATGTATCGACATTCACCCTGATTCCGGCTTTTGTCATCAGCGAACTAAAGACAGCCTTTCAAATCGGGTTTATGATTTATGTGCCCTTTATCGTCATTGATATGATTGTGGCCAGTACCCTGATGTCCATGGGTATGATGATGCTGCCTCCGGTTATGATATCCCTGCCCTTTAAGATACTGTTGTTTGTCATGGTCGATGGCTGGCATTTACTGATAAAATCGTTGATTGTCAGCTTTAAATAGTTTTTTGGCCTGCAAGGGAAAAGAGGTGTGGGGCATGTCAGGTGATTTGGTTGTCCAGCTGGGACAAGAGGCATTATTTATCGTTATGATTGTGGCAGCCCCCATGCTGGGGTTAGGCCTTATCGTAGGTCTGATGGTCAGCGTGTTTCAGGCTACAACTTCGATACAGGAGCAGACGTTGGCATTTATCCCGAAGATAATCGCCGTGTTTGTGGCTATTTTGATTTTTGGCCCGTGGATGCTGCGCATCATGACGGAATATCTGACCAATATACTGGTGAATCTGCCCGGATATATCGGTTAAGGAGTAGCTGATGGATTTTTTCACTCTTCTGCAAGGTCATGCGGCAGTCTTTCTGCTCTTGCTTACCCGGGTCAGCGGCATATTCATCATTTCACCATTCTTCGGCAGTTTGAACATCCCTGTATATTTTCGCGCGGCAACGTCTCTGGCTTTTACGCTGGTATTGTTTCCCGTGATTGACAATTTTCAGGGGATTACAGCACCGGCTACCGTCCTTGGCTATACCGGGGCTGTGCTGAGCGAGCTGTTTGTGGGCTGGCTGATTGGTTTTGTGGCCTACGTGGCTTTTGCGGCCATTACCATGGCAGGTAAGGTTATGGATATGCAGGCGGGGTTTGCCGTCGTAAATGTAATGGATCCGACTTCCGGTCAGCAAATGCCGCTTATCGGAAGTTTTCTTTATAATTTGGCGATAATTGTCTTTGTGGTGACTAACGGCCACCACATGATTATCACCGCCTTGTTTGAAAGTTTTAAACTGGTGCCGCTGCTCGGGGCAGAGCCGAATTTATCCCTGCCCATGATTATTGCCCGGTTTACCACGGGGATTTTCTTTACGGGGATGAAAATTGCCATGCCGGTTACGTTTGCCATCCTGATGACTAACGTCGGTCTGGGAATTCTGGCCCGGACAATGCCCCAGATGAATATTTTTGTCGTGGGTATTCCCATGCAGCTGACAGTGGGGATTCTGATTCTCGCCATGGTGCTGCCCTTTTACATCTTATTTTTGGATGTGTTGTTCAATGAAATGTATGGAAATATCACAACTGCACTGGAAGCCCTACGGTAGAAACGCCTTTGTCTTTGATTTGCAGCTGTTTGCCGGCGATGACAAGACAGAGGAACCAACGGCAAAAAAACGTGAAGACGCCAAGAAGAAAGGTCAGGTCGGCCGCAGTACCGATATGAACGCGGCCTTTGTCCTGCTGATGGGTTTCTTTATCATCAAGCTGCTGTGGGAGAACATCTACCATAGCATAGCGGCTTATACCACTTATATATTTTCGCATCTCAATCAGCCGGTGGATACGGAAAATATCATCCGCATTTTCATTGGTATAATTGAGCTGCTGGCGCAGACGGCCTTGCCGATAATGATAGCGATTATGGCGATTGGTCTGGCTATAAATTTCTTTCAGGTGGGACTTAACTTCAATACGGAGGCCATTGGCTTTAAACTGGACAAGCTGAACCCCATCAACGGTTTCGGGCGTATTTTTTCCAAGCGTTCTTTGATGGAGCTTTTAAAATCC
>JAGAYB010000192.1 GCA_017940705.1 Selenomonas sp.
CAGCAGGCTCCGGCTGTGGAGTTTACCATTACCAATTTCCGTTTGGAGGCTCCTGACCTTTACCTTGATAAGGGCGAACTGGTGAAAATTTTGCAGGACGGCATGGGTGAGAAGAAGACCATGAAGGAATTGAATTCCACATTGGCAGAACTCACCCGCTACTGCCGCCAGCATGGCTATCCGGCGGCGGCGGCTTATGTGCCTGCGCAGGAAAGCTCCGATGGCATGATTACCATCAAGGTCATTCCGGGGCGCTATGGGGAGATAAAAATTGACAATCGCAGCCGGCTGAAGGAAAGCGTGGCTAATGGTTTTGTCAAGGCGCTGAAGTCCGGGGAGATTATCCGCACCGGCAAGCTGGAAACGACACTCTATTCTATTTCTGATGTCAGCGGTACCAAGGCCGTAGGTGTGCTGAGCCCCGGCAAGGAGTTTGGCACCAGTGACCTGACCGTGCGCATCGAAAAAGGCAAGGGCACCAGCACGATTCTTTATGTGGAAAATTACGGCAGTGAGGACACGGGACGCTACCGCTATGGCCTGCAGCATAACATCTATGATGTCAGCGGCAATGGCGATAAGGTGAGCGTGGGTACATTGTTGTCCAATAAGAATATGCACAACTATTATGCCAACTATGAGACTATCGTAGGCCGTGGCGGTACAACGCTGGGCTTTGGCTACAGCCGCATGGATTACCGTGTGGGCATGGACTCTGGTGACTTTAAGGGTATCGCTGATACCATCAGCGTGTTCGGCCATCGTCCTATATATCACCTGACCAACAGCGGCTTGAAAATAAAGTATGGCTATGATTACCGCAGGTTGAAGGATGATTATATGTCCCTGTATGAGGTGAATAAACATTCGCATAGTGTCTATGTGGCAGCGGAGGGGTTTGAACGTCGTAAGGGGCTTGCCGTAAATTACGAAGCAAAGCTGACCACGGGAACGCTAGGCAGGGATTCGGATGACGCTTTCTCGAAATCTATGTTTGATAATAATAAAACGGAAGGACGTTACACTAAAGGTGAGTTCAACGTGACTGCGGTACAGCGGCTGGGCAATCGGGCGGATGTGCTGGTAAAGGCCTCCGGGCAGCTGGCCAGCCATAATCTGGACGGTTCCGAGCGGATGTACTTGGGCGGTGCCAATGGTGTAAGGGCTTATCCTCAGGGTGAAGGCTCCGGTGACGAGGGCTTGATGGGGACGGTGGAAACAAGATTTTATACCAATGTTCCCGGACTGGTCTTTAGTACCTATTTTGATATCGGTCATGTAAGATACCGTAATGATGGCGGCTTGTCTCAGCGGCAGGCAACTTCGTCACTGCCGGCTGGTGTTGCATCCAGCGGTATGACCCTCAAAGGCTGGGGCATAGGCCTTACCTACAGCAAGCCCAACGACTGGTTCGCCCGTCTTGACTATGCGCGCCGTATCGGCGGCGACCCGAATCTCAGCGAAAAGGCACAGGCCAAAGGCAGGACATGGTTCATGCTGGGCAAGATTTGGTAAAAGTAAAAGAAGGATATTATCTTTTGACAGCGAAATATACCTAGTAACAAGATAAATGTCGTCCAAGGAGTGAGATAAAATGGCAGGCAAAATCAAGAATTGTCCTATGTGTGGCAAATTGTTTAACGACACAGGCAATAAGGTTTGTATGGATTGCTATGATAAGCTGCAGGAAAAAGAGCATGAAGTAGTGGAGTATGTCCGCGACCACCGTGGGGCGAAGATTCCCGAAATCTGCGAAGCCACAGGCGCTCCGGCAGGCATGATTAAAAAGATGATTCGCGAAGGTCGGTTCGAGCAGATTGGTGTCAAGATGTCCTATCCCTGCGAAAAATGCGGTGCGCCCATTGTGACAGGCAAGATTTGTCAGTCCTGTGAAGAGGCGGCGCGCAGTGCTTTGCAGAAACAGGCGGCAGCAGTTACGGCGGCCCGGCAGATGGCCAAGATGGACAGAGGTCAGGGCATGCGCTCCAAAAAGCATGACCAATAATATATGCAAATGGGTGAAAAACGGCGAAATAGCTTGATAATCACCGCTAAAAACGAATAATTACCGAAAAGCAGGAATTAAGTTTCCTGCTTTTTTTGACGATACTTCAATCAGAAGAGACTGTGTAATATATGGAAAGCAGTCGCAAATATAAACAGGGTGGTGAAAAAGATGATTATCAATGGCAATGTACAGGCAGTAGCCGGTGCCTACAGCGTGAGCAGCACGGGCAGCGTCAAGCGTGCCTACAATGCACAGGCTGTAGAAAAGAAGGACGAAGTTCTGCTGTCCCACGAAAGCCAGAGCTTTTCCAGCATGCTCCAGAAACTGCAGAGCATGGATGACGTGCGTGAAGACAAGGTGCAGGACCTGAGCGCACGCGTGGCAGCCGGCAGCTATGAAGTGTCCAGTGAAAATCTGGCCGCAAGCCTGCTGAATGCACGTTTCTAATCCGGGGAGGCAATAGTAAATGTGGCAGGAATTCGCAAATAATCTCAATGAATTGAACAAAGCCTATAAAGCACTAATCGAACTGGGCAAAAAGAAACGCAGCGCTCTGGTGCTCGTGGATATGAAAACCGTGGAATCCCTGCTGAAAACAGAGGAAGAGCTTACGGACAGCATAGCGCGGCTGGAAAAGACCAGACAGAGCCTGCTCATGAAACTGGCCGCCAGCGAAGACAGGCTGGGGCCTGATTCCAATATGCAGGACATTATCGGCGTAGTACCGCCGGGGAAAATGCAGGAAGTCATCAGAAAACTCCATGATATGCTGGCCGGCTCCGTACAGGAGGCCAAAGAAATCAGTGAAGGCAATGCCCTGCTGATAAAGGCGGCTATGGAGGCAGCGGCTTTCCATTTGAACAGGATTGGCGGAGCCAAGGTGGAACCGGCCTATGGCAAGGGCGGCGAAGTGACCACACATCGCCGGAATTTTGAATTTAACGCATAATTGCAGTTTTAGACGCAGCAGAGGGTGGGTAAATTGGAAGAAGCAGTACGTTTGCTGAGAGCGCAAATCCTTATCAGCAATAAATGTCTGGAAAAAATCAAAGCACTGAAAGCAACACTCCAAGCCGAAAACAAGGGAGCCGATATCGTGGCCGCCGTTCAGGCGTTAGAGCCTGCCCTGTCGGAATTAGGCAGACTGGAAAAAGACAAGCAGGAATTTTTGCAGCAGCATAAACTTCCTGCCATGAGCGCTTTTATAAAAAAGGCGCCGCCCTCAGAGGAAAAGGAAATAGTTTTGCATTTACTGCACAGGGCACAGGAATTTGAAGAGTCCCTGAGCAGGGAAACAGAGGCTGCCAAGCTCCTGCTGGAGCGTGGCAAGAAGTATGTGGATTACCATATAAACGTCATGACCAGAGCCGTGGCCAGCGATACCTATACGCAGGATGCGGCAGAACGGGAAGGCCGCCGGGAAATCAAGATGTTTGATTCCAGCGTTTGATGTGCTAAGACAAAATAAGCAGCAGAAAGGATAATAGGTGAAATATCATGCGTTCAACGTTTTCCGGACTTAATACCATGGTTCGTGGCGTGTTTGCCAACCAGCTGTCGCTTGACACGGTCGGCCATAACATTACCAATGCTTCCACGGAAGGGTATTCGCGCCAGAGCGTGAATCAGGCGGCGACCCGGGCGCAGGAAGTTCCTTCATTATATGGCAATGTGCTTGTCGGCTCCGGCGTAGATGCCATGTCCTTGCAGCGCGCCAGAAATATTTACGCTGACAAGCAGTATTGGGCAGAGACTTCTACCCATGAATACTATAAGGCAGAACAGGTAAATTACGACAAACTGGAAGCTATTTTTGATGATTCGGATGATACAGGCATTAAGAATGCCGTGGATGAATTTTACAAGGCATGGAGTTCCCTGTCCAAGGATGCTTCAGCCGACAGTACCCGGGTGACGGTTATCGAAAAGGGCAATATCTTCGTGGACAAAATGAGTAC
>JAGAYB010000193.1 GCA_017940705.1 Selenomonas sp.
AAGACCAGTATAGTACCTCTTTATGAGGACAGTATACTGGTCTTTTTTAATTTATGCCTGTTTCAGCCGTGTGAGTTCGTGGGTCAGCTCACCGAGCTGGGCGGTGAGCCTGTCCATGGACTTTTGAAAGGTGGTCAAAAGGTAGAAGGTCACGACGATGGGGAAGCCTACGGCGGAAACGGCGGTCAGGAGGGTCTCAGCCATAGCTTAGGCCAGGACTTTCTCGTCTACATCTTCGATGTAGATTTTTTTGGCGGCAATGACCGGCGAGCCGTTGACGATGATGGCCTGCTTGGCGATGATGTCGGCGACAAATGCCGTGACGTCAGCGGCGGTGATATCTTTGCGCGGAGAGGCCAGTGAGATGGTCGTGGTCTTGCCGTTTTCGAGGGACAGAATCATTTTCAAAGTGGATTTCATGGTGATTGCTCCTTTCTATGTGTCGGTGGTTATTCGGCGAGGTCAGCGGTGTCCTGACGGTCGATGGCATGGACGGGGAATTCCTGCAGGTTGCCGAGTTTCTGGCCGAGGGCGAGTACGTCATCATCGGTCAGTTCAGGATTCACGGCGTAGCTGCGCGTGGCGAGGACTTCGTGACCGGCGCTGTTTACGGAGGTTACGACTTTGAGGTTGAGTTTGGTGGAGGGGTTCAGACGGGTTGCTGCCATGGGAATCATCCTTTCTGCTTATAAAGTTAGTTGGTTGGTGGTAGGTGGAAGTGGTGCTTTCCCTCCGCTGAGACGGCTGACGCCGTCAAACGCTCCGTGAAAGTACCACTTCCACCTGAGGGACGTAAGTACTTTCCTTCGCTGAGACGGCTGACGCCGCCAAATGCTCCGTGAAAGTACCACTTCCATCTGTGGGACAGTATACGTATTTCCAGCTGGGCTGTGGGGGATGTTTTCACGGAACGTTTGACGCGCAGCGTCTAAGTGGAGGGGAAATATCCCCCACAGCCTTGTGCCTTTCGCTGTTGTCAGGGCCCTGACACTTATATACATAACCTGACCGCCGCCAAAATCCCCTGCTTTGCTAAATTTTTTTGCCCCTTTCCAATGGCTCATTCTGCGCTGTTGGTAGGGGGCGTTTTGTACTCACCAATACCAGAGAGTACCATAGACTACCAGAAGATAAGGTGCAGGGGCGGCTGGTATAAATATGCAGAAGCCTGCTGGGGCATGAATGGGGAAAACGTGCCTAAGTAGATTTTGTCTATTACAAGTGTACAGTAAGATTATAAACATCTGTCCGTGATGATGATTTTGGCAGGTGTTTTGTTCTTGGGGTGATAAGTTGTAAACCTTTATAAAGGCTTGTCTGTGAAGCGCTGGCGAAAAAATTTGCCTTTAATGAAATTAAACGAAAAAATAAAAAATAATAGAAAATAATTCAAAAATACCTTGACAAGGTTATGTTGTGGGTATAGCATTGTACGTGTGGGGAGGACGAAAGGAGCAAGGCCATCTCTCCAAATAAAACGCAAAAGAGGCGTATATTTATGGCAATGACTGAGGAATTGAAAGAAACGCTTAACGCGTGCCTGCGGTGTGAAAACATTGAGGCTATCCGGGAACGGGACACGGATTTTGGCGGCTATGGCTGCGTCATTACTCCCGGCTCGGGTACGGAGGTGATGCTGAATAACATCCGGGCGGAGAGTTTTTTGAGCAGGCTGGCTGCCCGTCATGGCAAGGATTTGAAGAAACTTTGCCTGCTGCGGGGGCTGGCGCAGGGCAACAAGCGCAGTCATGTTGACTTTTATCAAATCAGCCTGCGTCTGCTGTTTGTGCCCCTGCGCTACCGGCGCGCGGTCAATTCCCATCATACCACGCGGCTCTATGCCAATGTCTCCCGGCTCGTGGGGGTGACGCAGGACGCGGAGGGGCGGACGCTGCTGCGCTTTTTGTCCGGCAAGACCCTGCCGGTGAAGGTGTCCTGTGATTACGCCAAAGCGCGGCTGACGGCAGGCCGGGAGCTTTTGTACCGGGAGTATTTTTCCATGCAGCAGAATCTGCGCTCCATGCAGGTGACGCTTTCGCGGCTGGAAAAGCTGGCGGAGGAGCTGCAATGATTGGCGGTGATAATCGTCGTGTCGTGGTGCTGCATCTGGATATGGCGGAGAAAATCGGCCGTCTGGAGGCGCTGCTGCTCTCCCAGATTGATTACTGGCTGGAGCGGACACATCACTTTGCCAGAGGGCGGTTCTGGGTCTACAACACCGAGGCGGAGTGGGGGCGGCAGCTGGGCGTGTCGGCGGCGAGCATCAAACGGGCGGCGGCCAGTCTGGAGCGGCAGGGGCTTATCCTGCGGACGCGGCTCAATGGCAAGGCTTATGACAGGACGCTGAGTTACAGTATTTGTTATGAAAAACTCCGGGACTTGGGCTTTCGGGCCGGACGGCGCGGTTTTTTCGGCGTGACGGAAAAGGCGGACAGCTGGGACAGGCCGGAGGAGGACGGAGTATTTGGTGACGGGCAGGAGGATAAATCATGGGCGATGGAAATTTGACACTGGAAAACTGCATTTTTCACGGGGCAAGATGCCATATCACCCCCGATACCATCAGGGAGCTGGTGAAACGTTACGGGCTGTATATGGTTGACAGGGAGCTGGCGGTGCTGTGGTACGAGATGTTCAATCAGGAGATTCATTATCCGGCGGCGTGGCTGAAACGGGCGATAGAGTTCAGCTATAGTCCGCAGATTCCCCACGCAGAGTATGTGAAGGATAAGCACGGCAAAATCCGGCAGGCCAGAGGATTGGCAAAGGAGAAGGCCATGAAAGAGGCGTATGCGAAAATAGATGAGGCGCTGGCGGCGGAAAGGGAAGCGGAGAGCCCGGCGGCGCAGAGCGAGTTCTGGCGGTATGTGCCGGCAGGCGTCAAGGCAAGATTGCGGGCTGGGGGCAGGGGAAGTATTTAACGCGAAGAAATATTTTTGGCAACAAAAAACCGGGCATAACAACCACTTCAAGGATTGTTGTGCCCGGTTTTTTGCCTCGGCAGTATGAAGTTTTAAGATAACTTACTGCGCTCCTGCTGAATGGTTTCAATAGGCAGGGAAGCAATGTTACTGATAGTCATATCGTCAAGTCCGTTTTTTATCATGGATAAAATCATTGCCATTTTTTCCTGAGCACGTCCCTCGACGCGCCCTTCGTCAATCCAGGCGGCTTTGTCGGATTCGTAGTCGATAATAGCCATTTCACGGTTGAGGTACTTCAGGCGTTCATCTTTGTCCTGCATGAAGATGTTGGTGGCATCTATGGCTGTTTGGATGGCAGCTTCGTTCATGGCTAATTCCTCCATTTCCTGTTGATTCAGCTTGTTGGAGAAGTAAGCCAGCCAGCGTTCTATGCGTGTCATTTCGCTGAGGGGCTTCTTCTGGAATTTGGGGACTTCGAGGAAGTGAAGTTCCATGTCCTCGTTGAGACGGCGGCCTGTTTCCATGTTGTAAATGCTGTACATGGAGTGGAAAGGCTCGCTGGGGAAAAGGTTGTAACGCAGAATGTTGATGGTGATGGCAGGTTTTAAGTCCTGATATTTTTCGCCTTTGGTGAGGTTCATCAGGTACATTTGCGACCAATAAAACAAGGTGCGGCGCTCCATGTTTTTCTTGTTGACGACCTGGACTTCGACATCAATCTGTGTACCGTCCTCGGCAACGCAGAAAACGTCAAAGCGTGTGAGTTTGTCGTCCTCATAGAGGGGGACGATTTCATTGTTTTTGAATTGAATATCCTTGATGGCTGTGTTGCCCTGACGATTCAGAACGGCGTTGAGGAAGTCAATGGTGACCTGCTTGCGTTCTTCACTGGCAAAGATGAACTTAAAAAGTACATCGTTCATGGGGTTGTATTTGCGGTTGCGAATGTCGTTTTCTATAGCCTCTAAAATAAGGGCCCGGGGTGTGGTTGTAGTCATGGACTGCGCCTTCTTTCTCTTGCTTTGATTATACCATTTTGGCAGAATGATTTCCAGCCGGTGGTGTTTTCTTTGCGGACTGGGGGCAAGGGCTATGATTACGCTGTGGAGGAATTTTTCCCACATTAAATAAACCGGACATAACAACCTTTGCAGGGAGTTATGCCCGGTTGGGTTTTATTTGTTTTTAGAAGAACAGTATCAGCGTGATGGCGATGTTGACGATGGTCGCTGCGGCTACGGGGAGGAAGGTGCGTTTGGCGAGGTCCATGGGGGAGAGGCCTGCGGCGCCGGCTACGACAATCATGACGGCGGCGATAGGCGAGAGGGAACGGGCCAGATTGGATACGAAGTTCATGGGCAGTACCAAAAGCACCGGGGCGATGCCGGAGAGGGCGGCCACTTTCGGCGCCAGCGGTACGAAGGCAAAGAAGGTGGCGTTGCCGCTGCCGGTGATGAGGGTGGCGGCGATGATGATGGCGACAAAGACGAACATCATGCCGATACCGCCAAGCCCTGCGTTTTGCGCGCCCTGTATCAGGGTGTCGATGGCGCCGAGGGAGATAAGACCTTTGGAGAAGGTTTCCGCGGCGACGACCAGCGTGACGACGGTGGCCATTTGCAGGCCCATGCCGTTCCAGAAGGCGCTGATGTCCTTGCAGGCTTTGAGCCCGTCACGGTGGCGGAGAAATTCAATCAGCATGGTCAGGAAGATGGAGATTAAAGTCGCCAGATTGATGTCCATGTTGATGCCCGTGCCTTCGTTGAGGCCGAAGAACAGCACCAGAAGCAGGGGCAGGGTCGGCAGCAGGGCGTAAAAGCCGGGAACCTCGGGCGCTTCCTGTGCTTTGGCCTGTTCGGCTGTGACGGCAGCCGCTACGTCCTTGCCGGCCATTTCATCGGGATTTTTGGCGTCCAGATAGCGCTGGACAAATAAATGGGCAAGGGCCAGCGTCAGGACGGTGCAAAGGCCGACAGGCACCTGATACTGCATGAAGTAGGGCACGATTTCCATGCCGATGAGCTCGGCGGCAAAGATGTTATCTGCTCCGGCAGGACCCCAGCCGGGGGCGGAAGTGGTGGCGATGACCGCGCAGGCCGCGATACGGCTGACACCCAGACGGACGAGTACAGGGTACATGGTGACCATGAGCAGGAGGCCGAAGCCGGACGCCGAGCTGATGAACATGGCCAGAAAGTTGCCCAAGATGGAAGTCAGGGCCAGCACTATGTACGGATGGCCGAGTTTCTGCAAGGGCTTGATGGCGAGCCTTACCAGCGCAGTGCTGGCGCCGATGCAGTCCATGTACTTGGAAAAACCGCCAATCAGCATGATTATCATGCCGAGCTTGGCAGCGCGGCTGCTGAAGGCCAGACTGATGGACTGAATGATGTCCAGCCAGGGCGAGCCGGTGGTCTGCTTGGCCGGCAGGATTTCGCCCAGACCAAAGACCAGCGTCAGTATCATCATGACGATACCGGCGGTGAAGAGGACGGGCTGTGCCGGATATTTTTTCAGCACAAAACGGGCTACCCAGACTACCACGATGGCAGCAATGATAAGACCTAACATAATAATACCTCCAAAAATCTGTCCAGCTTAAATCTGACAACTTTACAACCGCAAGCAGATTTCTGTATACTGGACAAGAAAATATGTATTATTTAAATTTATCATAAGATTATATTAAATAATACATAATTATCATACAATAATATACGGGAAAAGACAAGCAGCCGTGCAGGTTCATTTTTGCTGACATTTATCCTTTATTTTGGATTGTTTATTATCTGTCCTGCTTTTACAATAAGTATAGACTAAGAAATAATAGACAATGCGAATGGAGGAGAGGGTAATGAGCGTTGCCATTACGGCGGATAAGGTCGTTAAGCGGTACGGGGATTTGACGATTATCCCCCAGCTGACCCAGAATATTAAAAATGGAGAGTTTTTTACCCTGCTGGGGCCATCGGGCTGCGGCAAGACGACACTTTTGCGCATGATTGCCGGCTTCAACAGCATTGAGGGCGGTCAGATACGCTTCAATGACAAGGTGATTAACGATATTCCGGCGCACAAGCGCAATATCGGCATGGTGTTTCAAAGCTATGCGATTTTCCCCCATCTGACGGTGCGCGAGAATGTGGAGTACGGCCTGAAACTGCGTAATATGTCCAAGGACGAGATGAAGGCCAAAGTCGATGAGATTCTCGATGTGGTGCAGATTACGGAGTATCAGGACAGGCTGCCGGAGAGGCTGTCCGGCGGTCAGCAGCAGCGTGTGGCGCTGGCTCGTGCCATCGTCATTCATCCGAGCGTGCTGCTGATGGATGAGCCGTTGTCCAATCTGGATGCCAAGCTGCGTGTGGAGATGCGCTCGGCTATCCGGGAGGTGCAGAAACAGGTGGGGATTACGACGGTCTATGTAACCCACGACCAGGAGGAAGCGCTGGCTATTTCCGACCGAATCGCGGTCATGAAAAAGGGCGTGATTCAGCAGACGGCTTCGCCCCATACCATTTATACCCGGCCTTATAATGTGTTTGTAGCGACCTTTATCGGTCATTCCAATCTGTTTAAGGGGCGGATTGAGGAAGCAGGCGGCGGCAGGGCGGTGGTCTTTGCCGATGGGTTTGTCCTGCCGATGAACAACCTCACCGAGGAGGCGAAAGTCGGTGATGATGTGACCATTGCTGTCCGTCCCGAGGAGTTTGCCATCTGCGGCGAGGGGCAGGGCGTGAAGTGTGCCGTCAAGACCAAGGTTTTTTTGGGCAAGTACATCACCTACGGTCTGGATTTCCCGGAGGATATGCTGGTCGCAGGACAGCCGGCGATTGAGTACAGTCAGGATTTGGGGCACGCAGAGCGCGTGCTTGATATCGGTGATACGGTTTATCTGAAACCCAATGCCGCCAAGGTCAATGTCTTTAGGGCTGATGGCAGCAGGAGCCTGATGGAAGGTGTGGTGGAAAATGAATAAGAAATTCAGGTGGGATTTCTGGGCAGGGATAACGCTGCTTTCCATTGTGGTTTTCGGCCTGTTTTTGATGTACCCCTTGTTCTCCCTGTTTGCCAGCGCCTTTCGTGATGCGGTGACCGGGGCGTTTACGATGGAGAACTTCACCCATTTCTTTGAGCGGAAATACTATTATCAGTCCATGATCAACAGTTTTACCGTGACCACCAGCGTGACGGTGCTGGCGGTGATTATCGGGACGGCGCTGGCCTACTTTATGACCCTGTACAGGGTCAGGGGGAAAAGCATTGTGGAGATTTGCATTATTATCTCTTTGCTGTCGCCGCCCTTTATCGGCGCGTATTCGTGGATTTTGATTGGCGGCCGCAGCGGTATGCTGACGCAATGGCTGGCCAAAATGGGGATTGATTTTCCGTCTATTTACGGCTTTGCCGGTATTCTGCTGGTGCTGACCTTGAAGCTCTATCCGTTCATTTACCTCTATGTGGCAGGCGCGATGAAGAATATCGACTCGGCGCTGATTGAGGCGGCGGAAAGTCTGGGCTGCAGCGGCATAAAGAAGGTCGTGACCATCATGCTGCCGCTGATTACGCCGACAATCCTTGCCGGGGCGCTGATGGTGTTTATGAATGCGCTGGCTGATTTTGGTACGCCCATGCTGATTGGCGAGGGGTTCAACGTCATGCCGGTCATGATTTACTCGGAGTTTATCAATGAGGTCGGTGACCAGGCCAATTTTGCGGCGGCGATGGCGGCGATTATGGTGCTTATCACTTCGACTATTTTCATGCTGCAAAAATACGTGGTCAATAAAAAGTCCTTTACCATGAGTTCCCTGCGGCCGTTGCCGGTGGGACAGCTGACAGGGCTAAAGAACATCGTCATGCACCTGTGCATTTACGGGCTGGTGGCGCTCTCGATGATTCCGCAGCTGGTGGTTATCTATACGTCTTTCCTGAGGACCAACGGCTCTATCTTTGTGGAGGGCTATTCACTGGACAGCTACCGGACGATTTTTGAATCTCTGGGGACGGCGGTTGCCAATACTTACGCTTACAGTACCGCTGCCATGGCTGTGATTGTGTTTTTGGGCATGACGGTGGCTTATCTTACCACCAGAAAAAAGAGCTGGCTGACGGATGTCATTGATACGCTGACGATGTTTCCTTATATCATTCCCGGCTCGGTGCTGGGTATTACGCTCCTGCTGGCGTTTAATGAGGAGCCGATGCTGCTTTCGGGGACGGCAATTATCATCATTATCTCGCTGGTTATCCGCCGTCTGCCTTACACGCTGCGCTCCAGCTCTGCGATTCTGTATCAGCTGAGCCCGAGCCTTGAGGAGGCGTCGATAAGCCTGGGGGCTTCGCCTGTCAGGACGTTCTTTAAGGTCACGGCGGTGATGATGCTGCCCGGTGTGATGAGCGGCGCGATTATCTCGTGGATTACGGCTATCAATGAGCTGAGTTCTTCGGTTATCCTGTTTACGGGCGCGACGAAAACGATGTCGGTAGCCATCTATACGGAGGTTATCCGCGCCAGCTACGGCACGGCGGCGGCGCTTTCCACCATTCTTACGCTGACGACCATCACGGCTATGGTTATCTTCTTCAAGGTATCCGGCCGCCGCGATGTTACGTTATGATGGGTTTTGCTTTTTAGCAGAACGTGAACAATGGCGTTATATATGGCGTCATATTTTATCAAAAGGAGGTTTCATTATGAAGCTGAAAAAAATTATTGCCGGGCTTTTAGGCGCGGCAATGCTCACCACCTGTTTTGCCGGTTGTGGCGGCGGAGGAGAAAAAGCGGCTGACAAGGCGGCAGGCAGTGACGAGAACAAGCTCGTCATTTACTGTCCGCATCCGCTGAGCTTTATCAATCCGCTGGTGGAGGAGTTTGAGAAGGAAAGCGGCGTTAAAGTGGAAGTGGTGGCCGCAGGTACAGGTGAGCTTTTGAAACGTGTGGAATCGGAAAAGAGCAATCCGCTGGCCGATATTTTCTGGGGCGGTTCGCTTGGCACGATGAAGCCGAAGGCGGCGCTCTTTGAGGAGTACCGCTCGGCAAATGAGGACCATGTGCAGGAGGCTTTTAAGAATGTAGAGGGCTCTATCACGCGCTTTACGGATATTCCCAGTGTTATCATGGTGAATACCAACCTTATCGGTGATGTAAAGGTGGAAGGCTATGAAGACCTTTTAAATCCGGCGCTGAAGGGCAAGATTGCTTTTGCTGACCCCTCCAAGTCGTCTTCTTCCTATGAGCATATCATCAATATGCTTTATGCAATGGGCAAGGGCGACCCGGACAAGGGCTGGGATTATGTGGAAAAGCTGGCAAAGAATCTCGATGGCAAGCTGCTGTCCGGCTCGTCTGCCGTGTATAAGGGCGTGGCTGATGGTGAGTATGCTGTCGGTCTGACCTTTGAAGAGGGCGGCGCAAAATATGTGGCCGATGGTGCGCCGGTTAAGCTGGTGTATATGAAGGAAGGCGTAATTTCCAAGCCGGACGGTATCTATATCATCAAGAATGCCAAGCACATGGAAAATGCCAAGAAGTTCATAGATTTCATCACGAGCAAAAAAGCGCAGACGCTCATTACGCAGAAGCTCCATCGCCGCAGTGTCCGCGATGATGTGGACGCTCCTGTAGGGCTCCTGCCGAAGGCAGAGATTAACGTCATTACGGATAATGAGGAAGTAGTGAATAAGAATAAGAAAGCATGGCTGGATAAGTTTAAGGATATCTTTACCAGCGTGCAGTAAGAAATTACCTTGATTGAAAGTGGGGCACAGCCGGACGGGAAAACTGTCCATGACTTCGCTTTGACCGCTGGCTAAAACAAATTTTTTCCCTTTATATAGCACGAAAAGCCAAAACTCGCGTTGCTCAAACAGTTGGCTTTTCGTGCTATTTTTTATGATGGGAAAAAATTTGTTTCTTAACGCCAGCGGTCAAACGCTTCGCTGTGAACAGTTTTCCCGTCCGGCTGTGAAGAAACTCTGGTGGCAGCTCGTCAAGGGAGCCAAATGGCTTGCAGTTTTATGTATGGGCAAAAATAATTTCTTGACGTTCAAGGTCAAACGCTGCGCTTATGGCAAGTCATCCGGCACAACCCCAAAGCTGCTTTTGCAGTGGAAAATTAGGTGGCGGTATTGGCTGAAAAGTATCTTGGGAGAGGGGCGTGGGGCAGCTGATTGGAGCGTTGGGCTTGCTGCGTGAAGAAATGTTTTTTTGTCTTCCGCTGTCAGTAGATGGAAAAATCTATTGTTTGAGCGATAGCGAGTTTTGATTTTTCCATCTACATGAGGACAAAAAAC
>JAGAYB010000194.1 GCA_017940705.1 Selenomonas sp.
GCTGTTTGCTGCCTATAAGGGGGATATGGAGTATTTTCTTGAGGGGGCAGAACGGCTCTTTAGGCTGCCGCAGGCGGCGCGTATACTTATTGCCGAGGCCTGTACGCATAAGCCTTTAAATGAGGATATCGGACGCGTGAAGCTGCCCCGTCTGCTAAGGAAAAAACTGGGAGAGGATATCGCCGTCACCGTGGTATCCGGCAAGGATTTTCCGCAGGATTTGCGTGCGTTTGATATGGTCATTCATTGCGGTGCTTGTATGTTTAACCGTCATTATGTCTTAAATCGTGTGAGTGCCTGCAAAAAGCAGCAGATTCCCATGACGAATTACGGTCTGGCCATCGCCGCCCTGTTGGGGATTTTGCCCATGGTGGCGTTGCCGAATGAGGCAAAATAGGGTACAATGGGAGAGTAGATTTTAGGAATAACGCTTATTTTACACGAGGTGAACACTATGGACAAACGTTTGTATAAAATTCTAGGAGCTGCGCTGGCGACTTCCCTGTGGCTGGCACCGGTAAATGTGCAGGCGGCCCATATTGATTTTGAGCGTCATACACATGATACCGCCAACCAGACTACGGTACACCATGAGCGTCAGGCAGCCAGCAGCAAAGCGCAGGCTGCGGAAACAAAGAACGCTCAGACGGAGCCGGCATGGTACTGGCTGGGTTCGGATGACAAATACAGCAAGTTTTTTGACCCTGCCTCGGTGGTAATAACGGGCCGCGTAGCGACTGACAAGGGCAAGGTTCCCACGGAGATAAAGGTGTGGACAAAGACCACTTACAGTTATGCCGGTGCCAAGGAAACGCTGGAAGCCTACGGCCTCAGCAGCAAGTTTCCTGACCCCAATCAGCTGGCATTCAGCACGGCACAGCTGGTGATTAAGCCCCAGTACCGTACGATACAGTATGCGACGGAACATTTTTACAACAAGAACGGGGAGGTTATCTGGTCCAAGGCTGACCCGAAAGCCGCGGAAAAGGAAATAAATTCCCAGCAGTTTGATGAGGACTTTTACGCTGCGGCGGTTGACCAGGCCTTTCATCAGAACATGGAAAAAGAACGGGTGACGGCCAAGAACAGATGGCTCACGGTGTTTGACGTGACCACGACAGACGGCATCCGCACCCATATCAAGGCCGATACCTCCACCATGCGGATGCACGGGGAAAATCTCGTCTTCTGGCAGTGGCAGGAAACAAAGGACAGCAGCGGTCAGGTCAGGGAGATAAAATTCCTGAAAATGGCGGTGAATCTGCCGCAGGCTACGGAAAAAGCCGTGGCCGGCAAGTACTGGACGCCGGGCGAGGGCTGGAAGTCTCTGGAAGCAGCCATTGACGGCCAGTACCGCATGGTGCCCCAGAGCAGCCCCGAATACAGCTACATCGTGAGCCTGCGCAACTACGCAGAGCAAAATTACGCCTGGGTACATCGTTACAGCTTGGAATGAGGAGGAATTAGATGCCCATAAAGATACCCAATGCCCTGCCGGCAGCGCATATTCTCGAAGGGGAAAATATCTTTGTCATGGACGCCGACCGCGCTTATAGTCAGGATATCCGTCCCCTGAAAATCCTCATTTTGAATCTGATGCCCATAAAATACATTACGGAAACCCAGCTGCTGCGGCTTTTGGGTAACACGCCTATTCAGGTTGAGGTTGACTTTATCTACACGGAAAGTTACACCCCCAGCCATACGTCCATGGACTATCTGGCGCAGTTCTACGGCACCTTTGATGAGGTGCGCCACAAGAAGTACGATGGCATGATAATCACCGGTGCCCCGGTGGAAACCATGGACTTTGAAGAGGTAGCATATTGGGATGAAATGACAGAGATTATGGAATGGAGCAAAAAACACGTTTACTCCACCTTTCATATCTGCTGGGGGGCTCAGGCCGGTCTTTACTACCACTACGGCATTCCCAAGTATCGGGTGGGGGAAAAGATATTCGGCGTCTATCCCCATCATCTCTGCGTGGAGCATGAACGTCTGCTGCGCGGTTTTGATGATGTATTCTATGTGCCCCATTCCCGGCATACAGAGGAGCATAAAGAAGATATTTTAAAGGTGCCGGAGCTGACTATTTTGGCAGAAGCCGAAGGCAAGGCCGGCCCATATATCATTGCCAATCTAAAAAAGCGGCAGTTTTTCATCACTGGTCATGCCGAGTATGACCCCACCACCCTGAAACAGGAATACGACAGGGATTTTAAGGCCGGACTCAATCCCTCCATTCCGCAAAATTACTATCCTGATGATGACCCCACCAGAAAGCCCATTGTCAGATGGCGCAGCGTAGCCCATCTGCTTTTTGCCAACTGGCTCAATTATTACGTCTATCAGGAAACGCCCTATGAGCTGGATGAACTCTATAAGGATAGCGATGACTGACGTTCAGCGTTTTTTCAGCTAAGAGGTGTATCATAGAAAAGTATTTTTGAACTCAGGGGGATTATCTATGAAAATGCGATGGGGAGCAGGATTGCTGGCAGCGGCGCTGTTGTTTACGGCAGCACCGCAGGCTCAGGCCGACGAAGTGATTTCGCCAGAGATTTTTGAATGGGTGCAGTCCACCTCCCGTCAAAATTATTTCTTCAATAAGCAGCACATGTATTTCGGACAAACGGACAAGGGCATTTTAGACCCCAATATCATGCTGGTACCGGTGCTGCGTACCTATGACAAAGTGCAGATTCAGGATGTTCAGGCCAAGCGCCGCTGGAAAATGCAGTCGCTGGAAGGCTATAGCGACCTTGTGGGTGCTTCGGAATACCTGCGCTTTGATTTGGCCGCCGGTACGGTGACCATCATCAGACACATGGATCTGGATTCAGACTGGGGCGTGCTGGAAACCACGACCAAGCCGCGCACCATCAAGCTGGAAAATCTGACGGAAAAAGACGTGGAAGGCATTTTCTATCGGACGATACTTAAATATGCCTATGGTCACATAGATGAAATGGCGGCCCGGACGGAAAAGCTCAAGCATGCCCAGCTCAATGATGACGTCAAAAAAGAACTGGAAAAGCTGAAAGCAGGTCCGGCCAAGGCTGATGACAAGGACAAAGCTGACAGCAAGGATAAAAAAGACAAAAAAGACAAGGCTAAAAAGAAATAAGGCGGTAGGGCAATGACGGCAAAATGGCAGGAGATAATCAAAAAGGGCGCAGCTGAACATCGGCTGACCCATGAAGAAATCTGCTGCTTGCTGGCAGAATCCGCCTGCGAGGAAGAACTGGCTCAAGCCGCCGACAGGGTGCGCCATGACTATGTAGGTGATGGCGTTCATCTGCGCGGCCTGATAGAGTTTTCCAATTACTGCCGCCAAAACTGCGCTTATTGCGGCCTGCGCCGTGACAACAAGAACATAAAACGGTATCGCCTGCATGCTGAGGAAATCATCAGTCTGGCCGGTCAGGCCAAGGCATACGGTTACAAAACAGTAGTCCTGCAGTCAGGGGAGGATGAGTATTTCACCGTCCCCCGGCTGCAGGCTATTTTGCTGTCTGTCAAAAAAATGGATTTGGCGGTGACCTTATCTATCGGTGAGCGCACTTATGACGAGTACAAGGCCCTGCGTGAAGCCGGGGCGGACAGATACCTGCTGCGCATTGAAACTACGGATGCCGGACTTTATGCCCGTCATGACCCGGGCATGAGCCATGAACGCCGCC
>JAGAYB010000195.1 GCA_017940705.1 Selenomonas sp.
CTGGATAATCAGCTGCATGATGAGCTGTGGCGAGCTGATGATGGTATCCATGCTGACAAGTTCCATAAACCGCAGCCATTGGCGGTAATCGGTGCCCATATTCACCACGGTGGCTCCCAATACCTCCAGCGCATACTGGAGATCCAGCATCCGGCTGTCAGCCATATCGCCCTGCAAAGCCACCACTGATGTCTGATTGATGTCCGCAGCCACCAAAGCCCGGGCCATCATATCCACATTGTGGCCGATGTCACCATTGGTATAGAGCTTGACCACTTCCCCATTTTCCTGCGACACCACGCTAAAGCGCAGGATGCTGGAAAGCGGCGTGGTCAGAATGTCCAGCGAATCAATCTGATAGAGCTCATTTGCAGTCAGAAAGGGAAGCTTGGCAATATCAGCCAAAGACTTTACATCTCCGACAGACACACCATGCTTTTCAAATTTCTGCTGGTAGAAAAAACTTTTCTCCTGCACCCAGTTCAGCTGCTTTTGCAGCCGTTCCAGTTGCAGTTCCTGCAGCTTATCCCTTTCTATTAGTTCTATCTCTTGATTCGCGTACATGATTAAGCTCCGTTCTCTGTGCAGATTTTTCCTTATGCCAAGGGCTTTTGATAGAAGAAGGGCTGGAAACTGGTATAGCCCAGCTTACGGAAATTCAAAATTGCCTCTGTGGCCCCTACAAAAAGGATACCGCCGGGCTTCAATGCCCTGAAGAAGTTTGCATAGAGCTGGTCTTTGGCTTCTTCGGTGAAATAAATAACCACATTACGGCACAAGATGAGGTCAAAATTATTCTCAAAGGGATCTTTTAAGAGATTGTGGCGCTTAAACTCAATGCAGTTTTTTATGTCCTGACTGACTGCATACTTATCCCCTTCCACCGTTTTGAAGTATTTTGCACGACGATCCGGCTTCATGGCCTTGATTTCGTCCTTGGTGTAAACCCCCCGTTTGGCCTTGGCCAGAATTTCAATATCCAAATCCGAAGCCAGAATACGGTGACGGGTATTCGGTGTCATTTCCTTCATGATAATGGCCAGAGAATACGGCTCAGCTCCGATGGAACAGCCGGCGCTCCAGATATTCAGCTTCGGCGAGCGCTTCAGCAAATCCGGGATAACCTCCGTTTCCAGCTTGTCAAATTTTTCCGGGGTGCGGAAAAATTCCGAGACGTTTATCGTCAGATACTCGATAAAGGCCGCAAAATCATCCTTATTCTTCGCGGCATTGTCAAAATAGTCCACATAAGAGTCCATACCTGCTCTGGTCACCAGATTGCCGATACGGCGTTTCATCTGGGGTTCTTTATACAGGTCAAGGTCAATTTCCGTTTTGCCCTTTAATTTACGCTTAAATTCCGCCCAATCCTTTTCGTCCATCATCATTAGTCCCTCCCAAATCCTCTGGCTGGTATTTTTACTGCTTTAGTTACTATTCCCTTTTCCCCTATGAAAATCCTGCCTTTTTTCTCCACATAAGTTAATTTTTTCGCAAAAAAATTATACATATACTTTATTCTATCATAAAATGAGGCTGCTGACACGGAAAATACGACTTTCCGGGCAGCAGCCTCTCTGTATTTATCACTCAATATCGAAGACAGTACGATTGTCCTCTTCCTTCTGCTTGGGCAGGACAACGTGCAGAATGCCGTTTTCAAAAGCCACGTTGACAGCTTTTTTGTCAATCATGTCAATGTAGAAGGTACGCTCAAAGTCACCCGTCTTGCGCTCGCGGCACAGGTATTTGATGCTGGCATCCACAGCTTCAGCGCGCTGGGCTTTGATGCGCAGGTAATTGTCATCGTCATAGGAAACGGTAATCTGTTCCTTGTAAAAGCCCGGCAGCTCGGCAAAGATTTCATAGGCCGTCTCTGTCTCTATCACATCCACCTTGAAAGAAGACAGGGCTCCGCTGACCTTGCCCAGAGGATTTAAGGACTGCTCTGCCGCATAGCTCAAAACCTTTTCCAAAACGTCATAGCCCCGCTCGGCATTTTCGCGGAGATGAAACGGTACTGCTCTAAACATAATAACCCCTCCCTAGTAAGAGAAATATTCGCTATGTCATATTGTACTATAATTTTCTGAAAATTGCAAGCAACATATTTATGCAAAAAAGCTCCCATCTGCAAAAACAGACAGGAGCTGTATATCTCTGGTGACACCTACGGGATTCGAACCCGTGAACCCGGCGTGAGAGGCCGGTGTCTTAACCGCTTGACGAAGGTGCCGCTTGGTGACGCCTACGGGATTCGAACCCGTGAACCCGGCGTGAGAGGCCGGTGTCTTAACCGCTTGACGAAGGCGCCGCGTGTCTTAGCTGACTTGAATAATTATAGCACTATGCCGTAAGGTTGGCAAGGCTTTTTTGGAGACGGGCCAAAGAATTTTCCTTGCCCAATACGGACAGGATTTCCGTTGCACCGCCCGGGGTTACAGACTTGCCGGCTACGCCGATGCGCAGCACCCACATGACGAGGCCTTTTTTGAGCTCGTTTGCGGCAATGTATTCCTCCAGCTTGGCATAGAGACTGTCATTGTACCAGTCAGCTTCGCTGACATTTTCCAGCAGAGCCACGAGTTTGGGCATGAGCTCCGCCGCCTTTTCCGGGTTGACCTTGTTGCGCTTGTTGTTGTATAGGTCAGCGTCAAATTCAGGCATCTCAATGAGGAAGTCAATCTCCTCCCGTACATCGCTGAACCGCTGCACACGGGTCTTTAAAAGCGCCGCTACCGTCTGCCAGTTCTTTTCCAGATAATCCGGCAGGTCAGCGACGAAATCATGGGCGCGCCCTGCAAACTCTTCATCGCTCATGGCCTTGAAGTATTCGCCGTTAATCCAGCCCAGCTTGTCATAGTCAAAGACAGCCGGAGATTTGGAAAGACCATCCAAGTCAAAATGGGCAATGAGCTCGTCCATGGAGAAGATTTCCTGATTAGTGGTCTTGGGATTCCAGCCCAGAAGCGCCACATAGTTGGTGATGGCTTCCGGCAGATAGCCCAGCTTTACCAAATCGTCAAAGCTGGTAGCGCCATGACGCTTGGACAGCTTGGAGACGCTGCCGTCCTCATTCTTGCCCATAACGGGTGCAAGGTGAATGAAGGTCGGCACTTCCCAGCCGTAGGATTCATAGAGCAGAATGTACTTCGGCGTGGAGGTGATGAACTCAGCACCGCGCATGATGTGGGTAATCCCCATCAGATGGTCGTCAATGACGTTGGCAAAGTTATAAGTGGGCATGCCGTCCCGTTTCAGCAGCACCTGGTCCTCCAGCTCGGAGTTGGGGATGGTGATATTGCCATGGAGTACATCAAAGAAGGTCGTGGAACCATCCAGCGGCATTTTCTGACGGATGACATAGGGGTCGCCGTTCTTTAAATGCTCGTCAATGACTTCCCGGCTCAGTTCACGGCAGGTTCTGTCGTAACCGCCGAACTGACCGGCAGAATGGTCTTCGTCCGGGTCGCAGAAGCAGTAATAGGCATGGCCGCTATGCACCAGTTCCTCGGCGTACTTCTTGTAGATGTCCATACGCTCGCTCTGCACATAGGGGCCACAGTCACCGCCAAAACCGGGGCCTTCATCAGGCACGATATGGGCCATGGACAGAGTGCGGTTGATGAAATCCACCGCGTCGGCTACATAACGGGTTCTGTCCGTATCTTCGATACGCAGGATAAAATCACCTTTTTGGGCTTTGGCATAGAGATAGCCGTACAGGGCAGTACGGAGATTACCGATGTGCATATAGCCCGTGGGGCTGGGTGCAAAACGGGTACGAACTTTCTGACTCACTTAAACTTCCTCCTAATATAAACCGCTTATCAGTATTTCAGGA
>JAGAYB010000196.1 GCA_017940705.1 Selenomonas sp.
GAGGATAAAGGCTGCTGATATTTTCTCCTGTATGGCTTTCCGAGGTTATATGGACGACTTCTGCCTGAGGATGCTGATAAAGCAATCGCAGCAGTTCAGCTCCGGCATACCCCGTTGCGCCAATAACGCTGACTTTCATAATAATCCTCCTTCACACGCATAGCTTACGATAATATTGACCTGTCAGCGCGGATTATGTATTACTAATCATCGCCCTGCGAATGTACCCTGTAAACTATGTTTATAATTATACATCGTTGTTGCATAAAATTGCAATACCCATTTAAAATAAATTCATGATATACTATAAAAAATAGCATTTTAACATTTCAAGGAGTACAACATGAGAAAAAATAAAAAACGGCGAATTTATCGACAATTATTTCGCTGGTGCTTTTTCCTGATTATGGTATTTTGTATCACTTTTCTGCTGGCCGGAGGAACGGCACTGTTCTCCCCTAAAACATGGCAGCATGCCGGCGACTTCCTGCCTAAGCTGGAAAGCAGGCTGCCTGCCATACAGCAGCCGGATATGCCGCTATCTGTCAGCACCACGGACAGGCTCAGCCGGATGGTATTCATAAAAAGGGCTGTCGATGCCCGTATTGACAAGGAACACTATGTAAAGCTCAGCGATATCCCCAGCGATATGCAAAAGGCCATCATTGCCGTGGAGGACAACCGCTTTTACAGTCATCATGGTTTCGATGTGGAAAGCATAATCAGAGCCACACTGGTCAACCTGCAATACGGTCAAATCGAAGAAGGCGCCAGCACCATCACCCAGCAGCTGGTCAAGAATTTATTCCTGAGCCATGAGCAGTCCTTTGGCCGTAAAGGTGAGGAACTGCTGCTGGCTTTGGACATGGAAGCCAATTACAGCAAGGAAGAAATTCTGGAATTATATCTTAATACCATTTACTATGGCTCCAATTTTTACGGCATCGGCCCGGCCACGGAAGGCTATTTTGGCAAGCAGCCACGGGAAATGCAGCTGCCGGAATGCGCTATGCTGGCAGGTCTGCCCAATGCCCCTTCGCTCTATTCTCCCTATGTTGATTTCATGCTGGCCAAGAAGCGCCAGTTCGTCGTCCTTGATGCCATGGTGCGCAATGGCTGCATCGACAGTACCACCGCCGAATCAGCCAAGATAAAGCCCCTCTATTTAGCCAAAGGCTCACAGTAACGAAAATTATCATAAAAAATGGAGACAATACTCCCACGGGAGCATGTCTCCTGTTTTTTATTTCTTTTTGCTCTGTTCCTTCAACTGTTCAGCTGCGGAACGGTCAAAATGTTTATAGAACTGTTCGCTCAGGTTAGTGAAGGTGTTCACGGTGTCCTTTTCACTGCTGTTGGCACGGATTTCGTAAGTGTAAAGCAGCTCATTGGTGCCAGCCTTGAATACGTCAAAGAAGAACGTGGTGCGGCTGTTGTTGGCTACCGTCAGAACAACGTAAGCATCTGCATAATCAGCTACGTTTTCCTTATAAATCTTGGCAGCCTGACGGCGGTCCAGAGACTTGATGTCTACATTCTTGGCAGCCTTGATAGCTTCAGCTACAGCATCATAAGATACCACATAGCTGCGCGATACGCGGCTGGAATCGTAAACAATCTGCGTCAGCATTTCCTTATTGGGTGCTTTTTCATCAACAGGAGTGTACAGCGGCGCAGCAATAGCGATACGCTTAACAGCCGTGATGTCTGCCCCTTCCTGGATTGTTACCTGGTCAGCATTGGCAAAAGCAACCTGTGCGCTGAGCACAACCATGCACACAACAAGAAGCATTTGAACAATTTTTTTCATGGATTGTTTCCCTCCATATTGTAAAATTAGCGAAAAAATATCGCACAACCGTAATTATACACTATTTTAGTCTATTCTGCTAGTATTTATCGCAGTTATTGCTGACCAATAAACGCAAATACAGCTTTTTTCATAGCAGATTTGGCACAGGTATCCTGATGACGGGGAGTTTTGTGCTTTAATTCGCCTAACCCTTTCGGAATCGGATTTGTGTTCAGCTCCTGCAATTTATCCAGCAGGGCGAATTCATCCAGCCCGTCAGTGCCGACAGCCAGCGCCTCTAAAACACTGCCGTTAAACTTATAGGGGCTAGCTGTGGAAACCACCACCATCTTATGTTTGTCGCCGGTAGCCTGCTGATAATTTTCTGCCACCTGCCAGGCCACCGCCGTATGCGTATCCAAAATGTATTTATGCTGCTGGTACACCCGGTTAATGCAGGCTTTGGTATCCTTATCATCAACCCAGTCAGCCCAGAATTTATCCTGTAGCTGCTGACGCGTGGCACTGTCCGTTTCGTAAACGCCCTGCGTTTTTAATTCCCCCATCCAGCCGGCAACTTTGGACGTATCACCGGTCAGGTGATACAGCAGACGTTCCAGATTGCTGGAAATCAGAATGTCCATGGACGGCGTAACGGTCTTGAAAAACTGTCTGTTTCTGTCGTAACGGCCGCTATTCAGGAAATCCGTCAGCACATTGTTGGCATTGGAGGCACAGACAAGTTTATGGATGGGCAGGCCCATCTGCTGAGCATAAAAAGCCGCCAGAATATTGCCGAAGTTCCCTGTGGGCACTGTAAAGTTGATGGCCTCGCCCTTCGCTATCTTACCGGCCTTGCGCAGGTCGGCATAGGCGCTGAAGTAATAGACAATCTGCGGCACCAGCCGCCCCCAGTTGATGGAATTGGCCGAGGAAAGTTTTACATTCTGACCTGCCAGCTGCCGGGCAAAGTCACTGTCGGCAAAGATTTCCTTGACAACGCTCTGGGCATCGTCAAAATTGCCCTTTACAGCCGTGACGTTGACATTAGCCCCTTCCTGCGTCACCATCTGCAGCTGCTGTATGCGGCTGACACCGCCTTCGGGATAAAAGACCATAATGGAAATCTGCGGTACATCCTTAAAGCCCTCTAAAGCAGCCTTGCCCGTATCACCGGAAGTAGCCACCAAAATCAGCACCTGAGACTTTTCCCCGGTCTTTTTCAGAGCCGTACTCATGAGCTGCGGCAAAAGCTGCAAAGCCATGTCCTTAAAGGCGCTGGTAGGACCGTGCCAGAGTTCCAGCACCTGCATCGTGCCTAAGTCCGTCACGGGAGCCTTGGCCTCACAGTCAAATTTACCATTGCCGTAGGCTTTTGCTACACAGTCGTGAATTTCTGCCGGAGTATAATCCGTCAAAAACAGCCCCAAGACCTTTTCTGCCCGTTTCTCATAGGAAAGAGGCACCAATTCCTCGATAAATGCTTCATCAACGGGCGGCAGGCTGTCGGGGACAAACAAACCTTCGTCACCGGCCAGCCCCTTGATAATCGCCTCAGCCGAAGTTACCTGCTCACTATTTCCTCTGGTACTGCTGTAATTCATCAAACCGCCTCTTTCCTAAAATATCTTATCTGCTGATAGCCGTTACCGTGGCTTTGGCTGCCGTGACCAAATCGGCAGGCTTCAGTAAAATCTGCTCACCGCGTTTGCCGGCACTGACGGCAATAATATCCTGAGATAACGCGCTCTCATCCAAAAATACCGGATAATCTTTCTTGGCTCCCAAGGGGGAACAGCCGCCCCTGATGTAACCAGTCAGGGCAAATACTTCCTTTAAGTGAACCATTTCCACCCTCTTATTGCCCGAAGCTGCCGCTAAAGCCTTTAAGTCCAGCTCACCGCCTCCGGGAATCACGGCCATGACTACGCCATTTTTGTCGCCACGGCAAACCAGTGTTTTATACACCATTTCAATGGGCATGCCTACAGAAGCCGCCACATGCACCGCTGACAAGTCATTTTCATCCACCTCATAGGTTTTCAGCTCATAGCTGATGCCCAGAGTGTCCAAAATCCGCGCCGCATTGGTCTTGGCTTCTTTTTTCTTCTTTGCCATAAAATAACTACACCTTATTCCTTTTTACACATCTGTGTTCCATTATACAGCAATTTTACAAAATTGACTATAGTATTTTGTATTTATCGTTTATTTGTAAATCATTGTTTTGCCAGAGATTATATTTTAACATATTCCGAACCCATTTCGATGATTTTGAGCCCCTGCCCTTCAAGTACTGCCGCCAAATCGTGAGCGGTACCGTTGAAATCAACATCAACAGTGATGTTCTGCCAGGCACTGCCCCGTACAAATACGTTGTGAACGCCGGGAAGTCCCTGCAAATATTCCGTCAGCTCCGAAATATTGCCCAGCTTGCCGCCGGTGACCAGCAAAGTGATATGCTGGCTGGGATTGGCGGCCTTGTTTAAAGCCGCCGTCCCTACGGCCTTGGCAATGCCCTTGCTGGCATTACGAGCTGCTTCCTGTTCAGCATTAGGCCCGCGTCTGTCAGATTTGCCCTGAAAGTTTCCGGCATAAATCACTTCACCGGAATTGGCATTCAGCATTCGCAGGGAAATAATCGCCGCTGCCTTTTTCAAATTGGCAAAGCCGGGACGGTTCACATAATCTGCCATACTCCCCACACTCATATCAACCTGAGCGGTAACAATATAATCCACCGGAGACTGCACCTTTAATGCCTGCCATAGCTGCCTGTCACC
>JAGAYB010000197.1 GCA_017940705.1 Selenomonas sp.
AAATTATCTTCCGTGGCTGTCCGCACCTCCCCCAGCACAATCCCAAAATCCAATTCACTTAAGGCCAGCTTATGCCTGACTTCGTCAGAATCGCTGTACTCATGCACATCGAGGTTTATATTGGGAAAGGACTGCTGAAATTTGGTAAACAGGTCTGGAAAGAGATAGGCTTCCACCATCGGCGGCAGGCCGAATTTTATCGTTCCCTGATAATCACTGCGGTAACGCTGCATATCCTTCACCGCCAGGCTCATATCTCCCATTATCCGCTGGGCATGCAGTAAAAACGCCTGCCCGGCCTCGGTGAGATTTACTTTCTTCTGGCTGCGGTCAATCAGCATCAGCCCCAGTTCAGCTTCCAAGGCTTTGATGGCCTTGGTTACTGAGGGTTGGGACACATGCAGGGATTCTGCCGTCCGCGTAAAGTTCTTCCAATGACTAATGGCACAAAAATACTCCAACTGTCTAAATTCCATAAACAGGTTCGCTCCCCTATACATTTATAAGCAACATTCAGTCTATAAAATTATTCCGCTGTTTTATATCTATGCGGAACTTTTATCTATTCCCTGATACACATTATACTATAACTAAAAGTTTTTGTGGGGAGAATTTACATAAATCCCCTGAAAGGCTAGTTTTTGCCCTTCAGGGGATGGAAATTTTATTATTTTACCACGGCGCCGGTGCTGGCAGAAGTAGTCATCCGTGCATAACGGGCCAGATAGCCATGGTTGATTTTGGGCTCCGGCTGCTGCCAGTTCTGACGGCGGCGTGCCAGTTCTTCATCGCTGACAGACAGTTCCAATTTGCGGTTGGGAATGTCGATGATAATTTCATCACCGTCTTCAATCAGGGCGATGGGGCCGCCTTCCATGGCCTCGGGAGACACATGACCGACACAGGCGCCCTGACTGGCACCGCTGAAACGGCCGTCGGTAATGAGGCCGACCTTAAGGCCGCGTCCTGTAATAACGGCCGTAGGATTGAGCATTTCCTGCATGCCCGGGCCGCCCTTGGGGCCTTCATAGCGAATGACAACTACATCACCGTCATGAATTTCCCCGGCCATAATAGCATCACAGGCTGCTGTTTCCGAGTCATAGCATTTGGCCTTGCCCTTGTAGGTCAGCATATCTTCGGCCACAGCCGAAGCCTTTACTACTGCGTAGTCGGGAGCCAGATTGCCCTTGAGAATGGCAATGCCGCCTTCGTTGCGGTAAGGAGCATCAACCGGGTGGATAACATTGTTGTCCTCTACCGGCGTGTTTTTGATTCTGTCGCCGATGGTGCCCGTCACTGTCAGGGCATCAAGATGAAGCAGGTCTTTTTTGGAAAGTTCGTTCATAACCGCGGAAATACCGCCTGCTTCATTGAGGTCTACCATGTGGTGCTTGCCAGCCGGGCTCAGCTTGGCAATATAAGGCGTGCGCCGGGAAATCTCGTCAAAGAGCGGTGCCGGAATCTCAATGCCCGCTTCATGGGCAATGGCCGTCAGATGCAGCACGGTATTGGATGAGCCGCCGATAGCCATATCCACGGAAATGGCATTTTCAAAGGCTTCCTTGGTCATGATGTCACGCGGACGGATATTTTTTTGCAAGAGTTCCATGACAACAGCTCCGGCGCGTTTAGCCAGCAGACGGCGGCCGCCGGTGTAAGCTGCCGGAATTGTACCGTTGCCCGGCAGAGCCATGCCCAGTACTTCTGTCAGGGAATTCATGGTATTGGCGGTAAAAAGACCGGCGCAGGAACCGCAGCCCGGACAGCATTTAGCCTCCAGCTCTGTCATTTCCTCTGCGCTCATATCGCCGGCGGCAAATTTACCGGCCGCTTCAAAGGCCTGACTGACGCTGATATCCCTGCCCTTGTAACGTCCGGGCAGCATCGGGCCGCCTGATACCACCACCGCCGGGATATTCAGACGGGCAGCTGCCATCAGCATACCAGGCACGACCTTGTCACAGTTCGGGATAAGTACCAGAGCATCAAAGCCGGAAGCCATGGTTACGGCTTCGATGGAATCAGCAATGAGTTCACGGCTGGCCAGAGAGTATTTCATCCCCGTGTGGCCCATGGCGATGCCATCACAGATGCCGATGGCCGGAAATTCGATTGGTGTGCCGCCGGCAGCCGCTACCCCCAGCTTTGCTGCGTCTGCGATTTCGCGCAGATGTATATGACCGGGAATTATCTCATTGAAGGAGTTGCAGATACCTACCAGCGGCTTTTGCAAGTCCTCGGGGCCAAAACCATTAGCATGAAACAAAGACCGATGAGCGCAGCGGGTTGCGCCTTTTTTGACATTATCACTCAGCATATTTCCACTCTCCTAATTTTGGGATACAAAACTGTTTACAAGTTTACAACATTACAACTCAAAATTCAATACCCTGTTGTGCCTTAATCCCTTTTTGATAGGGATGCTTGATTTCTTTCATCTCCGTTACCAAATCAGCGCGTTCAATCAGGCTGTCACAGGCATCACGGCCCGTCAGGACAAGATGCAGCTCCTCGGGACGCAAATCCAAAAGCTCCTGCATGTCCTGTTCCGTAATAAGCTCATATTTTACCGCATAATTTATTTCATCGAGGATAATTAAATCCCATTGACCGTTTTTGATTTCTTCCTTGGCGCGCTGGAGGGTTTCAGCAGCGGCGGCCTTATGTTCCTCCTGAGTCGTAGGGCCTTTATTCGTGAAGCCCAGCCCCCCCTGGTCGATTTCGATACGGTCGTCAATATTTTTCAAGGCCTCAATGGTCTTTAACTCACCGTAAGTACAGCCGCCCTTTATGAACTGTAAAATAAGCACGCGGAAGCCGTCGCCCCATGCACGGATTGCCAGACCTAAAGCAGCCGTCGTTTTTCCTTTGCCATTTCCGGTATGTACTATTACTAAACCATGCTTTTTCATTCCACATCACCTCAAAAATATGCTATACTTATCTTATTATTATAATTACGTTAAAGTAGCTAAAAATCCTGTCAATGTTGGTGTTATTTATGAAGAAATTTTTGATACTATTGCTCGTTACGTTGGGATTTACGGTTTTATCTGCCTACATGGTGGAAAAAACTGACGTAATGGGGCTGCGTTCCATGACGCTGCAAACATCCTTTGATGAGCATGACGGTCACATGGTTCTGTCATGGGACCCTCTGCCCTATCCGTGTTTTTATAAAGTCGAAACCTACTCCCCCACTACCGGTCTGGTGGAGGGGGAACCGGCACAGCATTTTTGGGGCAGTACCATCACCATGACGGCCTCCTGCGATGTACCTGTCGGTGCAATTCCCATGAACTACCGTGTTACAGCCTATGGTATTTTCGGACAGCTTACAGAGCCTTCGGAACCAATACCAAATCCTGTACACAATCAGGAAACAGTAAAACCCGTAACTATTTATCACTACGGAGAAAACAATCCTGCCAGCCTGATGCCGTTCCTCGTCTGGCACAGCATCCCCAATGCTGTTTGCTATGAAGTGGAACTGCTGGGCGGCAAGCCTGCGCAGGAAGGCGGTACCGCTCACGACAAGGCTAATCATCTGGAAAGCACCCAGCAGATTTTTACCAACGGCTGGCAGGCAGACCTTAAAAAATACGCCAACCGCAAATTCATCTACTGGCGTGTCCGGGCTTTGGATATTCATCACCAGCCCATCGGTGAGTTTTCTCCGGCAGAGGAACTGCATATCAATGCCGAGCTTCCGCAGCCCAATCATCCGCTGTTAAACGAGTTTGATAAAATGCCGGGCTTTACCATGCCGGTATATCCTGTCTATCAATGGATTCCCCTGCATAACGTTGCCCGGTATGAAGTAGAACTGATGGTCAAGCCGCCGGCGGAAGAAAATAATGCTTTTGCTACCCCGGATGCCGCCTGGCGCAATGTGGTCGATTCGGCTACCGCCTGCTATGACGAATACCCCCGTCCCTATGCCGGGGATTACTATTGGCGTGTCCGCGGTCTTGATAAAGCCAATAATCCCATCGGTGTCTGGTCTGATACGGCGCACTTTGTTGTCAAGCAGCAGCCGGAGCGT
>JAGAYB010000198.1 GCA_017940705.1 Selenomonas sp.
GTCTCAGCGCGTTCTGCATTAGACGTACTGATATCGGCTATATCCCTTACGGCTTTCTGCATTAAGTCAGTCCCATCAGACACGGACTTGATGCTTCGGGATACTTCCATAATGCCCTCAGCCAGAGCATCAATATCAATCTTGATGGATTTAAATATTTCATCAGCCTCTTTTACGGAATCAATGCTGCTGGCTACGCTTTCAGCGCTTTCCTCACTGGCGGTTACTGCCTGCTTCATATCCGTCTGAATCTTGCTGACCAGATTAGCTATCTGCTGCGTCGAGTTTGCCGACTCCTCGGCCAGCTTTCTGACCTCATCCGCCACTACGGCAAACCCACGCCCGTATTCACCGGCTCTGGCGGCTTCAATGGCCGCATTCAGCGCCAGCAGATTGGTCTGTTCGGCAATCCCCGATATGAGTTCTACGATTCTGCCGATTTCGTCCGAACTTCTGGCCAGCTCCTTGATGGAATTTTTCACGGTGGTCGTGCTTTCATTGATGGTGTGCATCGATTCTACCACCTTATGAATGGAATCACGTCCCACATTGACACTGCCCACGGTCTTTTCTGTTACGACGGCAATGGCATCTGCATGTTCTGCTACTCTAGTGGTGCGCTCGTCCATCTCCACAGCCGTCTTATCAGCGCTGGCTGCCGAGTCTGACTGATCAGCAATACCGGCGGCAATGTCGGCTATCTGCTGAGCTGACTGCGTGGCAGCCTCTGCGGACTGATGGGAAGCTGCGGTCAGCTCTTCTGCCGAGGCCGATACCTTTTCAGCATTCTTCTGAATATGACCAATAAGCTCCCGGATAGTGCCCCGCATCTGCTTAAAGCCCCGGGCCAAATCACCCAGCTCGTCATTCGTATCAACAGTCAGCGGACGCGAACGCAGGTCACCGTTATTGATGGCGATACATTCCTCGCGCAGTGCCACCACCGGGTCACACATCTTTTTAGCCACTACCCAGATAATGCCGCTGATAATCAGCACCATAACTAAGCCTACCAGCCCCATAATCCTTATCAGGCTGTAAGCATCGGCCCGTACTTCTGCGATAGGTGCCACCGACACGGCAATCCATGTACGATGTCCCAGATGCACCGGAGTAAACACCGCCTGTGAAGCTACGCCTTTGGCGGTGGTATATTCCGCAGAAATCTGCTTATCCTGCTGTACGGCACTGGTAAAGCCGTTTACCAAGGCCATATCCAGCTTTTTGCTGGAAACTTCCTTGGATAAATCCATCTTGCCGACCTCTTCCGGCAGCTGGGCATAGGCAATGCAGATACCGTCCTGGTCAGCGATATAGACACGGCCGTTTTCCATGTACTTGATTTCGCCTACCAGTTTGGTGATATCGTCCAGTTCAATGGTGCCATATACTATTCCTGTAAGGACACCGTTATCCATTACCGGATATGCCATAATCGTTATGAGCTTGCCGCTGGTTCCCGACACAGACGGCCCCGTCATGACAGGCTTTTTCGTCTCGCGCACCTGCTTGATATAATCTCTGGTCGTGCGGTCCATATCCTTGTTCTTATCGCTGACAGCATGGCCTTCCGGGTCTGAATAAGCCAGCATGGTAAAGTTTTTCCGCTTGGCTAAAGTATCAGCCAGTACCTTGACCCGTTCTTCCCTTGTGCCTCTGATTATCACGGGATTGCTGGTCAGTGCCTCTACCGTAAGCTCACGTTCCTGATAGATTTTTTCGATATGCTGGGCTGTCCCCTCGCCTATTTTCTGGGCGATTAAGTCCGTATTCCTCGTCAGCGCGGAACTGGACATATAGTAGCTAATAGCAAAAAACACTACAAAGCTGCCCACAAACAAAGGGATAAACCCTGCCAGAAATTTAAACCGCAGACTGTTAAATTTCATTGTCTCCTCCTCGTTTTGATATTCCCAAATACCTTATACCTAAAAAAGCATTGTACACATTAAACTGCTTACAATGCTAATTCCATCAAAGTATATCATACCCTATAAATTACCGCAATACATCATTATTTACACATGACATTCTAAAAAGGGGACTGCAACCAAAGTTTTCTTTGTCACAGTCCCCATTTCTTACTGCTGCTCAACGGCAATATCCAATTCTACCACATGTCCGGCCAAATCCATTTCCACCGTGAGATAATTATCGTCGCTTATCTTCACCTGAAAATTCTCCCCGATAGACAGGGACGGTGTGGAAATATCTACTTCCAGCCCCATGCCCGTGAGGTTTGTTGCGGCATTGGCAGTCAGCATATTGCTCATCTCTGAAATCGCACTTTGCGCCATGGCGTCAAACTCTGCCACCGGCATCCCCATCATCATAGTCGATGCGATAAACTTCGCCGTGTCTTCGGTCATATTATAGACCACATTCCCACGAATCTGCTTGGTAAAGCCCACAATAACAGATACCCCAAGGCTCACCGCATTCTTCGTTTTTACTCCCATTTTTACCCGTTTAGGCTCAGCAAAGCCAATTTGTGGCATCACGGTTGTGAATGCATCGACGAACGGATTAACTAATTTTGCATCCATCTTATCATTCTCCTTCCGCAAATCCTACACTCATGTTAATATCTCCAACTCGTGTCTTGGCACAAATACGGAAGGTTGTTAGCTTGGGACTGGCAATGCGTATCCTGTTTCCCACGATAGTCCCCGGCGGCGTAATACGCATTTCCTTATCTTTGAACACATCATTGATGTTTGACACACCACGACCCACGATGATATTCACGGCCTCTTCTACAGATTCACTGGCCTCATCTTCCGTAATATCCTCTGCACTCTCCTTGTCCAGCATAATCATCGAGAACTTATGCATGGTATCCATGTCCATGTAGACAATGGCTCGGCCATTGGGCAGGCCCGTAAGACCTACGATAACGGCAATGCCGCTGACATCCAAAAAGGCGCGGCTGTCCTCCTCCAGTTCGACCTCGCTATGAATCCCGGTCATGCTGAAAATGCCCTGCTGAAGAGCGCGTACAAATGGTTTGGCATAAGACTCGCGCAGGACAGCCACCTTGCCCACCTTGTTCTGGCAGAGAATCATCAGTGTATCAATAAGCTCATTTACACTGACCGGCTTCTGCAAAAAGGCACTGATCCCTGCTTCACGTCCCTTGGCTACCAGACTGGCATCCTTCATAGCACTAATCATTACAATTTTAGCATCAGGGTCTACAGCACGAATTCTACGGCTACATTCAATGCCGTCGGCATCGGGAAGGTTCATGTCCATGGTCACTACAGCCGGCTTGGTCTGCTCATAAAGCTCCACCGCCTCAGCAGCATTTTTGGCTTGTGCACATACCTCGAAGTTGGTCTTGGCCAGATTACCTTCGAGCATTGCACGGCTGACCTTCGAATCATCGACGATCAATACTTTGACTTTCTCCACAAATGCTCACCTGCTTCTCTAATTTTTCCTTACACTTTTATTATCTAAATCATACATGAATCTCAATAACTAGATTTTCGCTATGCTGTGATAAAATCCCTGCTAATTAAAAAAATTATTTTAGATTTCACTATTTCCTACAGCATCAAAAGTTTCAGTAATGGAAGCAGACGGCTCCCTGTCCAGCCTGCTCACGACATAAACTGCCAGCAGGGACAGGATAAAGCCGGGCACGATTTCATAAAGCCCCAGCCAGTCAATCTGCTTCCAGACCAGAACCGTAACACCGCCGACGACAATCCCGGCCAGTACACCGTTGCGCGTTGTCCTGCGCCAAAAGAGGGAACAAAGCAGCGCCGGCCCAAATGCCGCCCCAAAACCTGCCCAGGCATAGGCCACCATATCCAGAATAAAGCTTGATGGATTAAGGCCGATAAAAATAGCCAGCGAGGCGATAATCAGCACAGAAGCACGGCTGATCCAAATGAGTTCCGTCTGCTCGGCTTCCTTTCGCAGCAGCGTGCGGTAAAAATCCTGAGCAAAGGCCGAAGCCGCCACCAGCAGCTGAGCTGACGCCGTACTCATAATCGCTGCCAGCACTGCCGACAGGATTAAGCCTGCCACCACCGGAGGGAAGAGCTGGTTCGTCATCACCAAAAAGACCGTTTCCGACTCCGTCCCCGACAAGGTGTCTGTCAGGAACACACGCCCCACCATGCCTACTGCCACGGCAGCAGCCAAAGACAGCACCACCCATGTCATGGCAATACGGGTAGCCTGCTTAATTTCCCTAGAACTGGAAATCGCCATAAAACGCACCAAAATATGGGGCTGGCCGAAGTAACCGATACCCCATGCCAGCAGAGACAGCAGTTCAATCGCTCCCAAAGTTGACCCGTCAGGCTTGGTAAATGGCTCCAGCATAGAATGGCTCACTTCGTCAATGGCCGTAACTGTAGCCGTAAAGCCCCCCATTTCCATACCGGCAGTAATGGGCACAATCAAAATGGCAAAGAACATCATCACACCCTGAATAAAATCCGTGCGGGATACAGCAAGAAAGCCGCCCACCAGCGTATAAAACACCACTGAACCGGCGCCGATGAAAATGGCGTATTCATAGGGAATGCCGAAGACCGTTTCAAATAAACGCCCCGAAGACACAAAGCCCGAGGAAGTATAGATAGTAAAGAAAATCAGAATAAACACCGCCGGGATAGTCCGCAGCAGGCCGCTGTTATCCTCAAAGCGATTTTCCAAAAACTGGGGCAGTGTCAGGGAATTTTTGGCCAGCTCCGTGTATTTGCGCAGGCGAGCAGCCACAAAATGCCAGTTGGCCCATGTTCCGATAGCAATGCCCACCGCTATCCAGCCGGCATTAAGACCGGCAAGATAGGCAAACCCCGGCACCCCCATCAGCA
>JAGAYB010000199.1 GCA_017940705.1 Selenomonas sp.
AGAAAGCAAGGGCGAAAAAGATGCAGAAATCCAAGCCGTATTCCGCCGTATAGGCGGCTTAGAAAGATAGCCCATCCTGGCCATGGTTGCATTATTAGTATTCCGCCGTATAGGCGGCTTAGAAATGTAGCGACCGTGAGCAAAGTAGCTGCAACGAGTATTCCGCCGTATAGGCGGCTTAGAAAAAAGTGCATCCGACACAAAAGCCCGTAGGCTTGTATTCCGCCGTATAGGCGGCTTAGAAATTCAGTCCATCCACCAATTTTAGGCACAATGTGTATTCCGCCGTATAGGCGGCTTAGAAAACGAATGTAGCCTGTGCCGTTTGCTCCATTGCGTATTCCGCCGTATAGGCGGCTTAGAAAAGGAGCGTGGCAGAGTTATCTGCCAGGATGGTGTATTCCGCCGTATAGGCGGCTTAGAAAATCAAAGTAGCGGTGTAGCGTTGGTGTTGCCAGTACTCCGCCGAATAGGCGTCATTGGAATGATTGATTTGCAGTGATTATGGAACGAACAGGCGCTCCTTGATATGTTGTTTAGAAGAATTGTTTTGCAAAATTGAAGGCGCAAGCAACGCAGGAAAAGTATAAAAGAAGGTGAATATAATATATAAATTGATATAAATCATTCAAGGAGGCAGCGATATGAAATTTTGTATCTTTGGTGCCGGGGGCACAGGGGGGACGCTGGCGGCTTATCTGGCTTTGGCCGGTAATGATGTGACAGTGGTGGCGCGTGGGGCGCATTTGGCGGCGATTCAGGCGCAGGGGCTGACGCTGCAGACCAATCACCGCGGCACAGTGCAGGTGGCCGGGATTAAAGCCTGCACTGCGGAAAATTACGATGATGTGCCTGATGTGTTATTTGTCTGCGTGAAGTATTACAATATTGAAGATGCTATCGCCTTTGCCAAGGAGAAAATGACGCCGCAAACGCTGATTGTGCCGGTGCTGAATGTCTTTGGGACGGGCGGCGTTATGCAGGCGCAGCTGCCGGAACTTACCTGCCTTGACGGCTGTATTTACGTTATGAGTGAAATCAAAGAGCCAGGGGTAATTTATCAGTCGGATAAGATGCTCCGCGTGATATACGGCTATCGTCCGCAGCAGGAGCAAAAGCTGTTGGAAACGGCTCAAAAGCTGGAGAAGGTGCTCAATGAGGCTGATATCAAGGGGCATTTCAGTGATAATATAATTCGTGACGCTCTGCAAAAATTTGCCTTTGTTTCCCCAGCCGCCGCTGCCGGCGCTTATTTGGCGGTTACCAGCGAAAAGTTTCAGCAGCCCGGGGAGGCCAGGGATTTGTTTAGCGGTCTGATAAAAGAAGTGGAATCCTTGGGCGGTGCCATGGGGGTTACCTTTAAACAGGATCTGACAGAGGTCGGCTTAAAAATCATGGACGCACTAAAGGCTGGTTCTACCATGTCCATGCAGCGCGATATTCAGAAGGGCAGGCAGTCGGAGTTTGCCGGGCTGGTGGACAGAGTGGTCAGCCTGGGGCACGAGTATGGCGTAGCTGTACCGCTGTATGAAAAAATCAGTCAGTGGGGCAAGGAGCAGCACCTGGTTTGACATTTGCGCCCCGGGGGAGCATGGATTTTGACGGTCAATTATGGTATCATATCTACAAACGTTAAAATTTGTGCGTAACTCTGGAGTCTATAGATGAAAATTGTGGTGCGTGTACCTGGTTCCTGTGGGGAACTGGTGCAGGGCTGGTCAGAGGGAAGTCCCTTTTTGGGCACCTGCCCGATAAATAAATATACGACGGTGGAGGTCAGCAGCGATTTTTCCGGCCAGTATGGCTTGGGGGAAAAATCCCTGCTGGCCTTGTCGTTGACTCTGTCGCGCCTGGGAAAAACGGATTTTTCTTATGGTATCAGGCTGACTTCAGAACTGCCCCGGGGCAAGGGCATGGCCTCTTCGAGTGCGGACATTGCCGCGGTGGTTGTGGCGGTCATGGAGATTTTAGGGCAGCCCTGGACGGAGCAGTTTATCATGGACATTGCCACGACTATCGAACCTACCGATGGCGTGTTCTGCCCGGGGGTTGTGCTGATGAATCATATAACCGGTCAGGTGCTGGCAGGGTATAGGCAGGTACCTGCCCTGCAGGCGGCTGTTTTTGACCTGGGCGGAACAGTCAATACCTGTGAGCTGCACGCGCAGGTCATTGTTGACAAGTCAAAAATTGACAGTCAGGCTATGGCCGCCATGCTGGCTGTGTTTCGTGGGGCGATGACCGCGCAGGATGGGGCGGCGCTGGCGCGTGCGGCTGCGCAAAGTGCTTTCTTAAATCAGGATAATCTGTATAAGCAGGAACTGACCGCGTTGTGGCAGCTCGGTAAAGCCGCCGGGGCTCTCGGCGTAAATGTGGCGCACAGCGGTACGGTAATTGGCCTGTGGTGGCCGGCGCAGGCCGGGCAGGAAGAAATCTCCCGGCAGGCGGAGGACATTGCCCGGCAGCTGGCGGTTAGTTTTCGGGGAATCGTGCAGTTACGGCCCGGTGGAGTGGAGGTTAGACGCACATGAAAAATATACCAAGGATAGTAGTGGCGGCCACGCAATCAGGTGCCGGGAAAACGACCATCGTTACAGGCTTGCTGGCGGCCTTGCGGCAGCAGGGCCTGCAGGTGCAGTCCTTTAAGGCTGGCCCGGACTATATTGACCCCGGTTATCATGCTTTGGCCAGCGGCCGGCCGGCCCACAATCTGGACAGCTGGCTGACCGCACCGGAGATTCTGCCGGAAATTCTGGCCACAGAGGCGGCAGGGGCAGATATTGCGATTATTGAGGGCGTGATGGGGCTTTATGATGGCGGCCGTCAGGGAATCAGCTCTACGGCGGAGATTGCCAAAATCCTTAAAGCCCCGGTGCTGCTGGTTATAGACGCCAAGTCCATGGGGGCATCGGCGGCCGCTATTGCCTTAGGCTTTCGTGAGTATGATAAGAACGTGAATCTGGCCGGGGTTATTATCAATCGTCTGGGCTCGGATACACATGAGGCCATGGTACGCGAGGCTATGGCGAAAATAAATATGCCTGTCTACGGGGCTTTGCGCCGCGACGATGGTCTTAGCATGCCCGAGCGTCATTTGGGCCTGGTGCCGGTGGAGGAAAATCAGGAACGGGCCGTCGTTGCGCACATGGGCGAAGTCGTGGCTAAAAGTGCAGACCTTGATAAAATAATTGCACTGGCCCGAAGTGCTGCCCCCTTGCCACAGGCAGATACCCTGCCGCTTACGGCAGGGCAGTATAATTGCCGGATTGGCGTGGCCAAGGACGAGGCGTTTTCTTTTTATTATCCGGCCAGTCTAAAGGTCCTGGAACGGCTGGGGGCAGAAATCGTCACCTTCAGTCCGCTGCATGACCATGAGGTGCCACCGGTGGACGGACTGCTGATTGGCGGGGGCTTTCCCGAAATGTTTGCCGCGCAGCTGGCGGCCAACACCGCCATGCGGCAGGCTCTTTACGGCCTGGCACAGAAGGGCATGCCAATATTGGCAGAGTGCGGTGGCTATATGTATATGAAGGAAAGTTTGCAGGATTTTGCGGGCAACAGCCATGCTATGGTCGGCGCTTTGCCCGGGCGGACGGAAATGACGGCTAAGCTGCAAATGGTTGGTTATGTGGAGGCTGAACTGACGGCAGACTCCGTGCTCGGGGGCAAAGGCGAAAAGATACGGGGGCATGAGTTCCATTTTTCCCAGGAACAGACGCCGGCAGAAGAGACGGCTGCTTTTATCTTTAGAAAACTCCGCAATAATACAAAGTATCCGGCCGGCAGACGGTTTAAAAATGTGCTGGGCAGTTATCTGCATCTGCATTTTGCCGGCTGTCCGCAGGCGGCGGTAAATTTTGTCAGCCAGTGTGCCGCCTACAGGCAGAAACGAGGACAGGAAAATGGAAAAATTTGAGCATGGCGGCAATATATATCGTAAGGCTCCGCACGGGGGGACGTGGCTTGATTTTTCCGCTAATATAAATCCCCTGGGGCTGGCCCCTGAGGTAAGTGCGGCCATTGCTAAAAATATTGCCGGGATTGTTCATTATCCGGATCCGGAGGCACGGCAGGTAAAGCAGGCAATTGGTGAGCATTATGGTATCGCTTGTGAACAGCTTATTTTGGGCAATGGCGCGGCGGAGCTTTTTTACTTATTTCTGCAGGTTATCCGGCCGCAGAAAGTAGGGCTGCCGGTGCCGTCGTTCAGTGATTACCAACGGGCAGCAGAGGCCGTCGGCGCAGAACTTTTGTTTTCGCCTTTGCCGGCAGAATCTGACTTTGCGGTGGACTTTGCCCGGCTTGAGTATGAACTCGGCGCGGTGGACTGCATCTTTCTGGGCAATCCCAACAATCCCACCGGCCAGCTGCTAAAAAGAGAACAGCTGACAAGATTTTTGGCGTTTACGGAAAGCCGGCAGATATGGACGGTAGTTGACGAGTCATTTTTGGATTTTCTGCCTGCTGACAATATGTATAGTGTCAGGGATTTGACTTGTCAGTATAAGCACCTGTTTGTAGTCCGCTCTTTGACGAAGTTTTACGCTATGCCGGGGCTGCGGCTGGGCTTTGCCAGTGGTCATGCGGCGCTTATTGAGCGGTTGGAGCAGGCTAAGGACGTCTGGAATGTCAACAGTCTGGCGCAGGTGGCAGGTGTTGCGGCTTTGGGCTTAAAGGAGTATCATAAAATGAGCCGGGCATTTGTAAAGACGGAAAAAGACTGGCTGTATGAGCAGCTGCTGGCCATCAGGGGCCTTAAGCCGCTCTTCCCCAGCGTGAATTTTATCATGGTGAATGTAGAACAAACCGGCCTTACCAGCAGCGAGCTGGCCGCCAACATGCGGCAGCAGGGTGTTTTGGTGCGTGACTGTGCCAATTATACAGGGCTGGCAGGACGGCAGTATATCCGCGTGGCGGTGCGCAGCCGGGCCGAGAATGAACAAATGCTCAAAGCATTGGAGGCAGTAGTTTGACAAAGGTTATTTTTATTCGTCATGGACAGACGGAGTGGAATGTGACGGGGCGCTATCAAGGGCAGTCAGATGTGCAGCTCACGGCAGAAGGCCGCAGGCAGGCCGAGAAACTGGCGGCAGATTTCCCTGTGGATACGGTAGACGCGGTATATGCCAGTGATTTACAGCGTGCCATGGTCACGGCAGAAACGATTGCGCAGAAATTTGGCCTGCCAGTGCAGGCAGAACCGGCCTTTCGGGAAGTTAGTTTCGGCAAATGGGAGGGCCTGACCTATCAGCAGATTGTGGCCGAGTGGGAAGAGGGCATGACTAATTTCCTGCAGCACCCGGATATTTTGGAAATTCCCGGTGGTGAGACTTTCCCGGCAGTGCAGAAAAGGGCCACGGACAAATTGCAGGAACTGGTAAAAAAGCATGACGGCCAGACCATCGTGGTGGTGGCCCATGGCGCTGTGCTGCGTACCATGCTGACTGCGGCGCTGCACATGCCGCTGCAGTATTTGTGGAGTATAAGGCAGTTTAATACTGCGGTCAATATCGTGCGTTATGATGAAGGGGCCAATGCGACTGTGGAATTATTAAACAGTACGGCTCATTTAGGCAACTCAGTACAGAGGGGGATAATATAATGAAAGTATTGGTAACAGGCGGCGCAGGTTTTATCGGTTCGCATTTGGTTCGTCAGCTTTTGGACGCTAAGCATGACGTTACGGTGCTCGACAACGTGAGCACGGGTACCTGGCAGCACCTGCCCCAGGGCAAGGATACCTGCACCTGCTGGGAAATGGATATCCGTGACAAGGCAGCCCGGGAAAAGATTGAGCAGGCCAAATTTGACATTATCGTACATCTGGCAGCCCAGACGATGGTTGATGTGTCCATCAAAGACCCGGAATTTGACGCGTCAGAAAATGTCATGGGTACGGTAAATATTTTGGAGGCGGCCCGTCATAGCGGTGTACAGCGGATTATCTTTGCCTCCACGGCGGCGTCCTACGGTGATGTAACAGAGGACAAGCTGCCTATTCGCGAGGAAGAAACGCTGGCCCCCATGTCCTTCTATGGTCTGACCAAGGTTGTAGCGGAAAAGTACTTAAAGCTCTATCATGACCTGTATGGACTTGATTATGTTGCCCTGCGTTTTGCCAATGTCTACGGCGAACGTCAGGGAGACACCGGCGAGGGTGGTGTTATCAGCATCTTTGCCAAACGCATTGCCAAAGACCAGGGCATTACGGTATTTGGTGATGGCAAGCAGACGCGTGACTTTATCTATGCCGGGGATATTGCAGCCGGTATCATTGGTGCCATGACCACGGATAAAACCAATACCGTTTACAATCTCAGCAATCAGACGGAAACGAGCCTGCTTGAGCTTATCGACCTTATGGCCAAAGCTGTCGGCAAGGCTGTAGAGCCGCAGTTCACTGCTCCGCGCGAAGGTGATATCAACCGTTCCATGCTCTGCAACGAGGCCGCTGTACAGAACCTGAACTGGCAGCCGCAAATGGATTTGGCCGAAGGCCTGGCCCGGACGATAAATTATTTTAAGGGCTGTTAAAAAAATCTAAAAAAGTTCTTGACTTGCAGTTCGTTTTTGCGTAGAATGTTTTTATGTGATGTTACGGACATGGCATCCATTAGCCCCGGAAGCCAGTCGTGAGAATGTCATATACCGATTAAATCATTTGAACTTATTAGGGGGGAAATCGCATGAAGACAACGTTTATGGCAAACGCATCCAACGTTGAGCGTAAATGGTATGTTGTAGACGCTGAAGGGCAGACTGTCGGCCGTCTCGCAGCTGAAGTTGCTAAAGTTCTTCGCGGTAAAAATAAACCGACCTTTACTCCGCACGTAGATACGGGTGATTATGTCATCGTCATCAATGCAGAGAAGGTTAAATTTACGGGTAAGAAACTTACGGATAAGACTTACTTCCGTCATTCCGGTTATCAGGGTGGCACGACGTTTACGTCCGCTGGCCTGATGCTCGAAAAGTTCCCGGAACGCGTTATTGAGCACGCTGTAAAAGGCATGCTGCCGCATAACCGTCTCGGTGCTAAGATGTACCGCAAGCTCAGCGTTTACGCTGGCAGCGAGCATCCGCATGCAGCTCAGAAGCCGGAAAAGCTCGAGCTGAACATTCGCTAATCTGGAGGAGGAACATATAAATGGCACAAGTAAGCTATTACGGCACTGGCCGCAGAAAGTCTTCCGTTGCCCGTGTTCGTCTGGTTCCAGGCGAAGGCAAGGTTACGAT
>JAGAYB010000200.1 GCA_017940705.1 Selenomonas sp.
GATACCTTTAAGGGCTACGAGGACGAGTTTTTATTTCTGGCGGAAAACGGTACGATGGTGCGTTATCATGACCGTGAGCTATTTTCCAGCACGATGAATAGAAAGCTGGGAATGAAGGCCTTGCAGGAAACACGGCAGATGCCCGGTATCTATGAGGTATACTGCGGCAAAAAGGGAGCCTACATCCTTAGTGATGAGGAAACGGCGGCCTTTCGCGAGGAACTTAACAAATACTACACCCACGCGGAAGTGGTGGACAGTTTTACAGATGTTGACGATGAACTGATAAAATGCGCTTTCTTTGACGAGGAAGGACGGGCTGGCGAGCGCATCTACCCCTGTCTGAAAAAGTATCGGGGGCCTTTTCAGGTGGCTACATCCAGCGACTATTGGGTGGATATGATGCGGTTTGACATCAACAAGGGCATTGCCATCCAGCAGGTGCAGAAGAAACTGCATATCAGCCCGATGGAGTGCGCGGCTTTTGGCGATTATATGAATGATGCGGAAATGATGAGTTCTGTTTACTACAGTTTTGCCATGGAAAACGCCCATCCCAAAATCAAGGAGCTGGCCAGATTCCAGACGGTAAGTAACCGGGACTACGGCGTGCTGAAGGGGATTCAAAAAATGATTGATGATGGCCTGTGCGGCTAAGAGGTGAATTATGCGAGCAGATTATCACATGCACTTTGAAAAGGGTTCCTATGACGAAAACTGGGTTGAGGGCTTTTTTGAGCAGGCTCAGCGGCTGGGCATGGATGAAATCGGTATTTCCGAGCATTCGCATACCTTCCCCGAGTTTAAAGACCTGTATTACAAGGATTTGATTCTGGATGATTCCTTTATCGGCAAGTTTCAGCAGCAGTGGCTGAAGACCAACAAGTTTAAATACACCATTGACGAGTATTTTGCCTTTATGGCAAAGCTCAAGCAAAAACATCAGGTCAAGACGGGGATAGAGGTCTGTAATTTTTCCGACCAGGACGAGGTGGGAAAAATCCTCAAGGAATATCCCTTTGATTATGTTATCGGCTCGGTGCACTTCCTCAAAGGCTGGGCTTATGATTCCTCGGAGATTATGGCCCGCTGGGACACGCAGGATCTTAATGATGTCTACGAATGGTATACGCAGGAAATAGAGAAGATGGCAGCAGCCGGCCACTATGATGTGCTGGGGCATCCTTATAATATCCGTCTTTTCCATTACATACCCGAATTTGACGCAACGCCGTATCTCATTCGGGCGGTGGCGGCGCTGAAAAAGGCCAACATGGTGGTGGATATCAACACGGGGACATACTACCGCTATCCCATTGCCGAAATCACGCCTTACTATAAGTTTATGGCGGTGGCTTCGCGTGAGGGGCTGCCGGTCATCGTGACCTCCGATGCGCACAAGCCGGAGGACTGCGGTGCTTACCATGACGAGGCGGTGACCTATGCCCGTTCCTATGGCTATAAGGAAACGATACGTTTTACCGGCCGCCAGCGTGAAGTCGTGCCGCTGGAATAAGGCTGATAAAGGGTAATGCCCTCTGATATGACGGAGGGCATTTATCATAAATATAAAATATCAGACAATAAAAAATATTAACAAAAGATGTTGACATGTCAATCCATAAGATGTACAATAAGAGTGCATTAAGAGATGCAGCTTAGTTGAACAAGGATATCATATCCTTAAAATTTTTCCATATTTTCATCGTGATTTAGGCTTAAGTATTTTCGGAAAATCTCGATATAACTTGTAGAAGGACGCAAAGACAGAGGATTGTACTTGCAGTGGTTGCTGGAAAGCGTAGATGCTGAGGATGGCATTAACCATCAATTTGCTTAAGGCAATCATGAGTTTTGATACAAGGAGAGATATGTCATGAAAGTACAAATTTGTTCGCAATGGATGGAAGAAGTTTTTATCCCGGTTCGCGTCAAACAGTTCACCAGAGCTGCAAAGCTTATGGGACTTCAGAGTTTTCAGGCTTATGCAGGTGGACAGGACACGGTCGACCTCGTCCAGATGGATCGCAAGTCCATGGAACGTCAGGTAGTAGCTGAATGGCTCGATAGCCGCGAAATGACTGGTGTGACTGAAGGAGTCGCATGATGGAAATATGGAAAAAGGGCACAACCCGGTAATCCAGGTGTGCCCCCTATTTTTTTGACCGTCAATTTTTAAAGGCTGGTCTGGGCGTGGGCGGCTTGATATCAAGTTCCACATCCAGAACAGCACTGGCAGCCTCGCGCATTTGCGTGGGGCTTTTTTGTGCCCAGATGGTCTGGACAGCCAGACGGAAGGCGCTTTCGTCCCAGTTGGCGGCTTTTTGCAGGTCTACGTGTTTTTGCAGAAGGGCCATGAACTCAGCGGGGATGGGGACGGTGCGCTGTGCCAGCAGGAGCTGCAGCCGGGTGTCCACGAGGTAGAGGTGCAGGGTATGGTCAGCCATGCTTTTTTCCGTGGGCAGCAGCTCCGGCTTGATGCCTGCCAGTGTGAAGGGGGCATCGCCCCAGCCTTCCTTGAAAATGCCGTCGATTTTGTAGAGGAAAAAGAGCAGGCCGTTCTCTTCGTAGAGAGCCAGCTGCATCGTGCCGGTACGGAAGGCTTCGATGGCGATGATATCGGTATGGGACAGCTGCAGGATAAACATGCAGCCGTTGGCATCAATCTGGAACAGGCCGCCGTCCTGCTGGTTTTTGATGGGCAGAGGGAATTGCTCCCCGATTTGGAAATTCGCGTAGTTGCTCATATATAACTCCTTTTATTGGCTGATATTATATGTCTTAGGGCGTGTTGGTTAAATTGAGATTAGCCCTAGACAGTGTAACATATTTAGCTCTGCTATGCTATACTTGGGGAAGGAAAGAGGTGTAATCATGCTTGATACTCCAAGAGGCACGCGCCTCCATATCGGACTTTTTGGCCGCCGCAACAGTGGCAAATCAAGTCTTATAAACGCCCTGACAGGTCAAAATACCGCTACGGTGTCAGCTGTGCCCGGTACAACCACAGACCCTGTGTACAAGCCCATGGAAATAAAGGGGCTGGGGCCGGTGGTTTTCATTGATACCGCCGGTTTTGATGATGAGGGGGACTTAGGCAGGCTGCGCGTGGAACGGACAGAGCAGGCAGCCAGGGAAACGGATATTGCCCTGCTGCTGTTTGCGTCGGCTGATATGACGGCGGAACTTAACTGGCTGCAGCAGTTGCGGCAAAATAAGGTGAAAGTCATTCCCGTGATAAGCCGTCAGGATATTCTGCCCGATACAGGTCTGGAACTGCAAAAAGCGGTAGAAAAAACTGCCGGGGTTAGCCCCCTGCTGGTCAGTGCCAGAACGGGCGCAGGACTGGCGACTTTGCATGAAGAACTGCTGCGCGCTTTGCCGGAGGACTATGGCGTCCGGAGCATTACCGGGGATTTATGCCGCGCCGGGGATACGGTGGTACTGGTCATGCCGCAGGACATTCAGGCCCCCAGAGGGAGGCTGATACTGCCGCAGGTACAGACCTTACGGGAACTGCTGGACAAGGGCTGTCAGGCAGTGTGCTGTACCACGGACAGGCTGGCGGATACCTTAAACAAGTTAAAAAGTCCGCCAAAGCTGATCATTACCGATTCGCAGGCCTTTAAGGAAGTGTATGCCCAAAAGCCGGCGGAGAGCCTGCTCACCTCCTTTTCAGTGCTGTTTGCTGCCTATAAGGGGGATATGGAGTATTTTCTTGAGGGGGCAGAACGGCTCTTTAGGCTGCCGCAGGCGGCGCGTATACTTATTGCCGAGGCCTGTACGCATAAGCCTTTAAATGAGGATATCGGACGCGTGAA
>JAGAYB010000024.1 GCA_017940705.1 Selenomonas sp.
AGGGACGGCGTGGGTCAGCAGCCCCCGTTACACGCATGGCCTGATACACATAGGAACGCCCGGACAACGGGTCACGGATAGCGCCGCCCAGACAGGTAGCCGCACCGCCGAAGGGCTCTATTTCCGTAGGATGGTTATGGGTTTCATTCTTGAACATAACCAGCCATTCTTCCGTTTTTCCGTTAATATCGGCTTCCACAACGATACTGCAGGCATTTATTTCCTCAGACTTATCCAGGTCTTCCAGTTTTCCCTGACGGCGCAGGGCTTTCATGCCGATGACGGCAATATCCATCAGCGTCATATCACGGTTTTCGCCCATGTAGAGCATATCACGATAGTTAAGATACTTCGTATAAGCCTTGGCAATAGCCGGAGTATAGTAACCTTTCTCAATCTGCACCTCATCAATAGAGGTGGTAAAAGTTGTATGACGGCAGTGGTCAGACCAGTAGGTATCAATAACACGCAGCTCCGTAATCGTCGGCGGACGCTTTTCCGTGTCACGGAAATAAATCTGGCAGTACGCCAAATCTGCCAGACTCATGGCAAAACCGCGCTGCTTCCAAAAGTCCTGCAAACTTTCGGCATCAAGACTGTTAAATTTCTCCAGAACCTCCACCCTGGCAGGTTCTTCATATTCCGTGGTCAGGGTCTCCGGCTTTTCCAGTGCGGCCTCCCGGCTTTCCACTTTGTTGATGCAGTAATCCTTTATTTTGGCAAAGGTTTCCATGTCAATGTCGCCGACAACCACTATGACTTTGGCCACGCGGATTTCCGGCCGTTCCTTCTGGGTCACCAGCTGGACACACTGGGCTGCCGAGTCTGCCGTCTGGTCATACTGCCCCGGCAGGTACTCTACCGCAAACATACGGGAGTTGGGAAAATGCGGCAGCTTTTCTTCGTAGACAATATCCACCGGCGGCTCGGAGAAAACGATGTTTCTCACCGCCTTGAATTCCTCATCACTCAGGCCCTCAATATCGTAGCGACGAATGATGCGCACCGCCTTCAATTCGTCCAGCTGAAAAGTTTCCTTCAGGTCACTGCACAGCTGTCTTGCAGGGGTATCAAAATATCCTTGCCGTTTTTCTACGAAAATTCTTCTAACAGTCATGAATGCTCTTTTCCTCCATACATAGATAAATACATAAAGCTCATATAGACAAACAGGCATAGAGACTCCGCTGCACACGAGTCTCTATGCCTGTATATCACAAACTATCAACGGCCACTTTGACCACAACTTTAGTTACCGGGCCGGGTACATCATCAACCGCAGCCTGGGGGCGGTGTACATCCTCGGGATAAAGCACCGCAAAGCACCCCGGAGACAGCACAATGCTGCTATCGGGAACCAAAGCCTTATAAAAGGTAACATCCTTTTTTTCATCATAGGGAGCCAGCGGCTCCAAATCCGGGCTGTAGGGACACCACCCCATATACTCCTCGCCCTCCACCATGTATTGAATATCAACATACTTAACATGGGTCTCGGGCTTGCAATCCGCCTCATGGCGGGTATTATAACGCTGCACATTGGCAAAGCACTTATCCCCTGCAATAGGATATTTGCCATCGGCAACTTCGGTGAAATCCGTATCCCGTAAATAGGCCAAGGCCTTCTGAATAATCTCTGGATAATCTACATGATTTTCGTCTAGCGTATCCATACTGCCGATAATCATTGCACAATCCTCTCCCTGTCCTACATTTTTGTAAAGAAATAAACCTACATACACATTTTACATAAAAGCGCCCTATTATGCAAGTATATATGGAGTTTAGCCGTGCAGGGAAGATACCGTCTTAAAGCTTATTCAAATTTACCGCCATGTGCCAGCCAGCTCATAGCTTCACTTTCGGTCAGGTTTACGCCCTCAATGTGAATGATATTCTGGCTGGAACCATTGTGCATATCCTTGATGCGTACACGGCCAATCTGCGTCAGATAGCCATTGATGGCCTCAATAACATCGTGGTCTTCCAAGGGATAATTGACATGGTATTCCATAATCGTTGCCACCGAATACCCTTCGGCAGTGTAGATGGCAATTTTCTGTCCATCATCCGTACTGACCAGACCATTGATACTGCCACTGCTCATGTGCGCCAGACAAAGGCCGGACAGAGCCAGCATCAAAACTGCCACCAGAGCCAAAATACGCTTTTTCATCAGAAATTCCTCCTTCTACTCACAAAAACTTCCTGTATATATCTGCGGCTGTCTGTGTTTACCACATCCGCCGCAAAGTCAGGGCACACATTATATCCTTATCGTGACTGCCGCGTTCCAGAACGGCGTCACCGGACAGCGTCCAGCCCGGTGAAAATTCTGCTTCACCAGTCAGAGACAAAACAATATGGGTCTCATCCTGCTGTCCGACCATCTCATAGGTGGCAGGGCCTCCACCGAGATAGCCAAACGTAACCCGGGGTTTTGCACCGCTGAAAGCGTGTCTTGCGCCAATGCGCATGGCATAGCTGCCCTTGTTCAAATAGCGCTTAAACTCCAGCCCCAGCCCCATAGCAAAATACGTATTGGCTGCACTGTTCGCCTTTTTGCCTAATACTCCTACGCCTTTTTCCTGATAACCGTCCTGCCATAACCGGGAGAGCTGCATATTTGCATAGGGGCTCACATGCCATGTCTTTACCTTGCCAGCCTGTAAGTCGTATTTATACTCGCCGCCCAGTTCCAACAGATGGCTGTTGTAATCAGCTTCTGCCATGCCAATCTCGGTTGTGCCCCGGCTCAGGTCATTTTTCAGCCAGCCATGGTTCAGGTATACAAAACCTTCATGCGCGCCACGCTTGTAGCCGCCATATACTCCCAGCCGGGTATCCGTCAATTTGCTGCTGGTAGAACCTGCCGCAAAGGAACTGCTGCCGTAGCTGACAAAACCGCCGACACGCCAGTTTTTTCCGGCAGTCTTATCATAGCCCAAAGCAAAAGTCGTGCCATGATAATTGGCTCCGCCTTTTAGTTCTCCCCAATTCTTGGCGGTCTTGAACCAGATGCCATTTTCCACCGGCTGGTCAATCTGTGCCTGTAGTTTCAGGCCCTCATTGACTGTTTCCGTCTTGTCATCGGCCAGACTCGCCACGGGAACACTGATATCAACATTCTGCATGGCAAAAGCCTCTGTCAGCCGCGAAGAAATTATATGGCTCGTCACTGTGCTGGTCTGCGCCATAGTCATCCCCTGCACAGCGTTAGGTGAGGAAATATCCTTTAAGGCGCTGGCTGCTTTTTCCTGATTCATGGAAAACAGCTTGCGCAGTTCGCCCTGTTGGAATTTTTCCTTACCCATTCCGTTATACATGGTCATTACAGCATTATAGGTATCGTTCACTACAGCATCCGAGGTTCCTAAATTGTTGGCCGCCATCGTTTCAACTGACAATGTATTGTTGCCGGTGAGTTTTCCCTGGGCATTGAGCATGGCTGAGACCGGCGTTGCCGTATCGGCATTGGCAATCGTTCCGTTGATAGTCTGCGCCGTAAGAACGGTCTTCGTCTCGCCGGGCAGCATTTGAGTAGCCGTCACCGTTGACCCTTCAATATCAGCTGTGCCATTGACGACTATCTGTCCGCCATCGCCGCCGCCATAGGCCTGCAACTTGCCGCTTGATACAAGGTTGCCATTTATGGTCATATTTTTATCAGCTGCCGCTGCGCCGATAGTGCCTTTATTGATAAGCTGCCCTGTAGTTGTATCCGTATAGGATGAATATATATTGGAGCTCATATCATTTACAGTATATGTGCCCCCCAGAAGGACAGCATCCTGAGCTACTTGTACGTTTACTACATCAGCCTGACCATCATAGGTTAAAGTTCCGGCATTAACATTCATTTTCATATTGTCTTTGCCGGTGATATTGCCGCTATAGGCCATATCCGCATAAAAATTGAGATTGGTCACTAAATCGGGAATATACTTGTCATAGGCATAGCCGTCTTCCTCCTCCTTTCCATTGTATTGAATACGTAGTGGGGAACGATTCTCTCCAGCACTATAAGCTCCTTCGCACTCATCCGCGCCAAACTGTCCCCAATTAGAGGTAATATTACCGCTGATGCTGGCACCTTTATTGATATTTATATTTTTGACAAACGCATTTTTGCTGATATAAATGGCATTTTCGCCACCCTTAAGCGTCCCTGACAGATTGTAGTTTTCCACCAGAGCGCCGTTTAGCTCATCCTTATTG
>JAGAYB010000201.1 GCA_017940705.1 Selenomonas sp.
ATGCTGGTCAAGCGCCCGTTGCTGCTTACAGCAGATAAAGTTCTGGTGGGCTTCAAAGAGCAGGAATGGCAGGATTGTTTTCAGCGGTGAGGGCTTCCCTCCACGCCGCTTCCAGCATAGCCATTGTCCAGCGGGCGTTGGCCGGGCTGGTGGAGGGCAGCTTATAGAAATGGATATCAGGCCGGTCTAGAAGTGCCTTATTGTATTTCTTAAAGCATTGGCAGGATTTGCCGCCATTGAAACAGATGGTATGAATATGTGGATATTTTGCAAGCAGGGCAGAAAAATCGTTGCCCTGCTCGTTTTTTATGGCTGAGTCAAGGCTGCCTTCCCGTTCGCAGGAGGCAATGGAATCCCATAGGGCAATGTGATGGCGCAGCAGCATTTTTAGTCGCTGTTCATAGACTGCCGGCGCGGTTGTGTTTTCCAGAATTTTGGCCATCAGCGGCCAAAAACGGTTCTGAGGATGAGCGTAATATTGATTCGCACCGAGAGAGGCCACGCTGGGCATAGAGCCGAGGATAATATGCGTGCAGTTTTCGTCAATGCTGGGCATAAAGCCTGTGCAATAGGAATTTGTTGTGGACAAGTTATCACCGCCTGAAATGATTTGCCTTTATCATACCACGCCTGTCGGTAAACGCATAGAGCTATTATTGCCGGGATCTGGCTTCCTTGTTTTTTTCACGGTTGTCCTGTACAATAAAACTGCAGATTGTTTTGTGTATTATGAATATGGAGGGAAAGGTATGGCAAGCAGATTTTATCGTTGCAATGTTTGTGGTAACCTTGTAGGCCTGATTCATGATGGCAAAGGAGAGCTGACCTGTTGTGGGCAGGCGATGAAGGAGCTGACAGTCAACACAACCGACGCAGCGCAGGAAAAGCATGTTCCTGTGGCTGATTATGACAAGGCGGCAGGTGTGCTGAAAGTGACAGTTGGTTCTGTTGAGCATCCCATGACTGCGGAGCATCTCATTGAGTGGATTCATGTGCAGACGAAGCAGGGAGACTTGATGAAGCGCCTGACTGCGGCAGATAAGCCGGAAGCAGTATTTAGGCTGGCTGATGGGGATAAGCCCGTGGCGGTTTTTGAATATTGCAACCTGCATGGCTTGTGGAAAAAAGATATTTGCTGATAGTACCCCTGACAGATGTGACATTGGCCATCTGTCGGGGGTTTTTGTTTTTGCTTGCCCAGATATGTTTTCCGTTGGCAAAAATCCTGCAATAGCGGTATAATGTGAATGTTTGCAGAAAATAAGGAACGGTTCATAAGCAAGGGGTTAAGGTATGGCTTTTATTGAAATAAAAAACCTGACACATATATATCACCAGGGGACGGAACAGGAATTTTGCGCGCTTAAAAATATAAATCTGACGGTGGAAGCCGGGGAGTTTGTGGCTGTTCTCGGAGCCAACGGATCCGGCAAGTCCACCTTGGCCAGACATTTAAACGGCCTGCTGCTGCCCACTAAGGGGCAGTGTCTGGTCGCCGGTCTGGATACCGCTAATGCAGAGGAACTGTGGCAAATTCGCCAGCAGGTGGGCATGGTGTTTCAGAATCCTGACAATCAGCTGATTGCCGGATTGGTGGAGGACGATGTGGCCTTTGGCCCGGAAAACTTAGGCATGAAACCGGCAGAAATCCGCCGCCGTGTGAGCCGGGCGCTGGCAACTGTAGGTATGGAGGACTTCCGTAAATTTGCTCCGCATTTGCTGTCCGGCGGACAAAAGCAGCGTGTAGCCATAGCCGGAGCTTTGGCCATGAATACGCAATGCCTGATATTAGATGAGGCCACGGCCATGCTGGACCCGGAGGGACGTCAGGAAGTGATGGCTACGGTGCAGCGCCTGCATGCGGAAAAAGGCTTGACGGTTATCTGTATTACCCATTTTATGGATGAAGCTGCCAAGGCGGATAAGGTGTTTATCATGCAGGACGGCAGGATTGTCCGGACGGGAACTCCGCAGAAGGTATTTGCGCAGGCGGAAGCCTTGCGCAAGCTGGGGCTTGATGTGCCTCTGGCTGTAGATATGGCCGGTAAACTGCGGCAGCACGGCCTGAACCTGTCTCAGGATATACTGACGGAAGATGATTTAGTAGCAGCGTTGGAGGCGGCTTATGTCCATTGAAGTAAAAAATGTTACCTGCATATATATGCCGCATACCCCTTTTGAGCAGGTGGCTTTGAAAAATGTCAGCCTCACGATTCCCAAGGGCAGTTTTACGGCTATCGCCGGACATACAGGCTCGGGAAAATCCACGCTGGTACAGCACTTAAATGGCCTTATTACGCCCACAAGCGGTGAAGTGCTGGTAGATGGCGTGAATATCGGTGACAAGAGCAAGACGGGGCGTCAGCAGGCACAAAAAGCCCGTCAGCAGGTGGGCATGGTCTTTCAGTATGCGGAAAACCAGCTGTTTGAGGAAACTATAGCAGCTGATATCGCCTTCGGGCCGCTCAATCAGGAACTGCCGGAGGCAGAAGTCGATAAACGTGTCCGGGAGGCGATGGACATTGTCGGCCTTGACTATGAGCTATATCATGGCCGTTCGCCCTTTGCGCTCAGCGGCGGACAAATGCGCCGGGCAGCCATTGCCGGAGTGCTGGCCATGAAGCCTGAATATCTCGTGCTGGATGAGCCGGCAGCAGGGCTTGACCCTCTAGGCCGTGAGGATCTGCTTTTACAGATTAAACGTCTGCATCAGCAGCACAACATGACCATTGTGATGGTTTCCCATAATATGGAAGATATTGCTAAATTAGCCGATAATGTCATCATTATGTATAACGGCAAAGTTGCTGCCCAGGGCAGCCCACGGGAGGTTTTTGCTGAGGAAGCGCTGCTAAAGCAGGCCGGTTTGCGCCCCCCTCAGATTGCCACGGTCATGCAGCGTCTGGCAGCGGCAGGCCTGCCGGTAAATACTGCGGTACTGACCCCGGAGGAAGGGCTGCAAGCTCTGTTGGAGGTTTTTCATGCTAAATAATATTATGCTGGGCCAGTATTTCCCGGGAGATTCCCTGCTGCACCGTCTGGATGCCCGGGTTAAGCTGGTGCTGTTATTGTTAATGCTCATAGAGGTCTTTGTTTTCAGCAGCGGAACGGCTTATGGAGTTCTGGCGGCGGTGACGGCAGTGCTGATTATGATTTCCGGTGTGCCGGTGCGGCTGGTGCTGCGCTCCTTAAAGCCCCTCTGCTGGATTGTCATCTTTACCTTTGTCATACATTTATTCAGTCATCCCGGGCATGAGCTGGCAAGGATATGGTATTTTGCCGTCACGCAGGAAGGCGTAGAGCAGGGGGCGTTAATCAGTTTGCGCCTGCTGCTGCTGATTCTGTTATCCACCCTGCTGACCTTTACCACCAGTCCTTTGCAGCTGACAGATGCTTTGGAAAGCCTGCTGGAGCCTTTTAAGAAATTTGGTCTGCCGGCCCATGAACTGGCGATGATGATGACCATTGCCCTGCGTTTTATTCCGACGCTGCTCAGTGAGGCAGATAAGATTATGAAGGCACAGCAGTCAAGAGGGGCGGATTTTACCACCGGCAACATCCTGAAGCGGTTGAAGAATATGGTGCCGATTCTGGTGCCTTTGTTTTTGTCGGCCTTCCGCAGGGCCGATGAACTGGCGCTGGCCATGGAGGCACGCTGCTACCGCGGCGGACAGGGGCGTACCAGAATGAAGGAATTGCGGATTAGACGCGTTGATTATATGGCGATGGCGGCGTTTGCGGTCATCAGCGCTATGATGGGAGTCAGCCTTTATATATGAAACCTGAACATAAAGCAGAAATGAAAGCGCGGCGGCGGAATATCGCTCTGACGGTAGCCTATGACGGCACGGCCTATCATGGCTTTCAGCGTCAAAATCCGCCGGTTGTGGCTGTGCAGAATGTGCTGGAGGAAAAACTGGCCATGGTCTTTGGCGACAGCATTGAGCTGGCGGCCTCCGGGCGGACAGATGCCGGTGTCCATGCCTACGGACAGGTGGTAAATTTCTTTACCAACGGCCGTATTCCTCTGGACAGGGTAGCAAGAGCCGTCAACAGCCTGCTGCCGCCGGACATCACAGTGAAGGAGGCATGGGAAGCGGACAGGGATTTCAGCGCCCGTCACAGTGCCAAGGCAAAGACATACATTTACCGCATTCAGCAGGGGGCGACACCCAATCCCCTGACTGCCCGTTATGCGTGGTATGAACGGCGTCCTCTGGATACTCGCAAAATGCAGGCGGCATTGCAGCTGCTGGAGGGGGAGCATGATTTCAGTGCCTTTCGGGCGGCAGGCGGCGCGCCCATGAGCCCGATACGCATTATTTACGAGGCCCGGGTGAGGGAATGTCCGGGAGATATGCTGGAATTTACCCTGCATGGCAACGGCTTTCTTTACCACATGGTACGCAACATTGTCGGCACGGTGGCAAACGTAGGGCTGGGGCGTATCAGCGTGGAGCGCTTTGCAAAGATTCTGGAAAGCCTTGACCGGCAGCAGGCCAGCGCGACAGCCCCGGCCTGTGGTTTGTACCTTTACAAGGTGGAGTACTGACTTTTAACTTGCGCCTAATCTTTGAATCGGGTAAAATATGTAAGGAACCTGTAAAAGGTTTATTTGGAAACATTTCAGGTGGTGAAACAATGAAGTCCCTTTTAAATGTGGGTATAGATGTGGGCTCCACGACCATCAAGCTGGTTGTTCTGGACCATGAAAAGAACATCCTGTATAAAAATTACGCGCGTCATTTCTCGGAAATAGACAGCGCCTTGCAGGAAAATCTTACCCAGTTAAAATCTATTGTGGGTGAGCGTAAATTCACCTTTGCCCTGACCGGGTCTGCTGGCATGGGAATTGCACAGCGTATCGGCCTGCCGTTTGTGCAGGAGGTTATCGCTTGTGCGGCAGCGGTAAAGAATCTCATTCCGCAAACTGATACTGTTGTGGAACTCGGCGGTGAGGATGCCAAAATAACTTATTTTGGCGAAGCGCCGGAGCAGCGTATGAATGGGGTTTGTGCCGGCGGTACTGGCTCCTTTATCGACCACATGGCCTCCCTGCTGTCCACAGATGCTGCCGGTCTAAATGCTTTGGCAGAAAAAGGCAGACAGATTTATACCATTGCCTCCCGTTGCGGTGTTTTTGCCAAGACAGATATTCAGGCGCTGATGAACGATGGGGCTGAAAAGGCCGATATTGCCCTGTCAATTTTTCAGGCGGTAGTCAATCAGACCATCGGTAATCTGGCGCAGGGACGTCCTATTGGCGGTCATGTAGCCTTTTTGGGCGGTCCGCTGCATTTCCTGCCGGAACTGCGCCGGCGTTTTATCGAGACGCTGAAGCTGGATGATGAGCATGTCGTGAATGTGGATTTTGGCAATTACTTTGTAGCCATGGGCGCGGCGCTTTCTGAGGAAGCGCGGGAAATCGACGTGGGAAGACTGGAGCAGGGCATTGACGATGCACGGTCAGCCGCAGCCAGCGAAACGCGTAAAGCGGACTTTACGCTTTTTGCCGATGAGGCAGAATATCGGGAATTTAAGGAACGGCATGACAAAGACAAGGTTAAGCGTGGTGAGCTTAGCACCTATCAAGGCCCCTTGTACGTGGGCATAGATGCCGGTTCCACTACCACGAAGATAACGGCCATCGGCCGGGACAAGGAAATACTCTATACATCCTATGGCAGTAATCAGGGTTCGCCGCTGACTACGGTAGTCAAGGAGATACAGGCACTCTATCAGGCGATGCCTGCAAATACTTATATTGCCAGCACCATGACCACGGGCTATGGTGAAGCCATCGTCAAGGCGGCGCTCCATGCAGACGGCGGCGAAGTAGAGACATTTGCCCATTTGCGGGCGGCGCAGGAATTCTGCCCGGAAGTGACCTTTGTACTGGATATTGGCGGTCAGGACATGAAGTGCTTCTTCGTCAAGGACGGCAGCATTGGCAATATCACCCTGAATGAGGCCTGCTCTGCCGGCTGCGGCTCGTTTATCCAGAACTTTGCCGAAGGCCTGTC
>JAGAYB010000202.1 GCA_017940705.1 Selenomonas sp.
ATGGGCGTTGAAGGGCTGCGCAACATTGAGGTACACCGCGCCTGCGTGGAAGATATCAACTGGGATGCCCGGGCTATTATGGTTCGGGGAAAAGGTGCCAAGGGACGGATGGAGCCAATCTATCCTTGTGATGAAACCTTTGCTATTCTGGAGGAATACCTGCAGGCTGTTCCAAGTGACCGGGAAATAAAAAAAGACGGCGTTCTCACGCCGCTGATACTTTCTTCCTCTAATAGAAACCTGATGGGGCGCATTTCCCGTAATGGCATCCGCTCCATTATGAACAAGGCCTTGACTGCCTGCGATTTAAAGCATCCCGGCTACTCCTGCCATGTCTTCCGGCACAGCTGCGGCACGAACTTGTACAAGGAAACCAAGGACTTGCGACTGGTGCAGGACACGCTACGCCATCGTGACCCTAAAGTAACAGCCCGTTATGCTCATGTCGCAGACAGGCTGAGCAAAAGGTATACATCCAAACTTGTACCACATGACTAACTATTTTTCAGTTGCCCAATAGCCACTTCAACACATTCAGCTTGCGTATACCATCGTAATTTGCGGTGTATTCGATTTCGTCGAAGGTAGGCAAGATGATTATTTAAATTATTGCAAGTATCCAAACAAATAACTTAAATGACAACTTGAATCTGTTTACTTTTTATAGTAATATTTAAGTTATGGAGGATAAATGAAATGATAACTGAAGAACTTATTGAATTAACACATTGGATTTTAGAAAAAAAGACTGAACGACAAGATTTGGAAATAAAAGCTGCCAATGGCGGTTGTCCCAAGCGTCTATACGATACACTCTCTAGTTTCTCTAATCAGGATGGCGGTGGCATCCTCTTCTTCGGCATTGATGAAGCACAGGACTTTCGGCTTGTTGGTGTTTATGACCTGCAAGATTTGCAAAAAAAAGTTGTGGAGCAATGCAATCAAATGGTTCCACCTGTTCGTGCTGTATTTACTGTTGCCGAAATAGATGGGGTTAATGTATGCTCAGCAGAAATCCCCGGAATTGATTTATCTGACCGCCCTTGCTATTACAATGGTGCAGGACGCCTGAAAGGTGCCTTTATACGTGTCGGTGATGCTGATATGGTGATGACGGAATATGAGCTTTACAGTTATGAAGCCTTCAGAAAACATCTCCATGACGATGAAAGAGAAATCCCCCACTCTGAACCATCAGACCTTGATGAAGGTCTGATAACTTCATACATTGCTGAAAAAAAGCGAAAACGCCCGGGATTCGCTCAACTGCCCAAGGAACGTGCCTATGAGCTCTTGGATATTTATCGAAACGGCAAGCCCACTCTGGCTGCGATGATGAACTTGGGCATATATCCACAAGGATTTTTGCCGCAACTATGTATTACGGCCATCGTTGTTCCCGGAACAGAAATAGGTGAGACAGATGTCAATGATAACCGTTTCATAGACAACAAACGCATCGAAGGCACCCTTGCTGAGCAGGTAGAAGAAAGTTTGGCTTTCTGTAAGCGGAATATGAAAACCCGCACCGTAATTGATAAACAGACAGGCTTGCGGCATGATTACGACGAGTACCCTATTGCGGCAATACGTGAGGCTATTCTTAATGCTGTGGTTCACCGTGATTACAGTATCTATACAGAAGGTACACCGGTACAGATAGTAATGTACCGCAACCGTTTGGAAATACATAGTCCCGGAAATCTCTATGGGCGCATGACGGTAGACCAGCTTGGCATAGCCCGTCCTGCCCTAAGAAATCCAGCATTGGCCACCATGGCAGAATCACTGACTAAGGCAGAAAACCGGTACTCAGGCATCCCCACTATGCGACGGGAAATGAAAAATCTAGGCCTCCCCGAACCTGTATTTGAAAACAGACGTAATGAATTCGTAGTTACCTTTTTCAATCAAAATGAGCAAACAACCTCTTATTCATCGCTGGATGAAGAAACATCATCTCTACTCGACTTCTGCAAAGAACCCCGGTCTAGAGAAGAATTAACGGCCTTTATGAATATTGGTACCTTTGCTTATCTGCTAAAGCGCTACCTCCAGCCACTGCTGGATGCAGGCTTACTGGAACTTACTATCCCAGACAAACCACGTAGCAGAAGCCAACGTTACCATACAGTCTCCAAACAGTAAATTAGATTTACTTCACTCATGGTTTGCCCCTTGCTCATGTAAATTACGCTCAAGATTTCTGACGACCTCTGCCGTCACATTGCCCTGGCCGCCACGTTTGTAGAGCTTGGCATGGCGCAAGATATCTTCTATATTTTCGATATACTCCCGCTCTGCTTGCAGGATAGCCGGTGGCAGCATCTGCCCCAGTTTACCCGTAGAGATCAGCTTATACTCCTTCTGCAGTTCCTTCAGGTTCTTCTTCTGGGTCAGCAGCAGTCCGATATTGTCCTGCTCCACCTTCTCCAGCACTCCATCGATTTTGTCATGGAGACTCTGAATCTTTGCCATATGCGGCTTTAAGAGTATCAGCTGCGCCTGCTCCTTTTGCAGTGCTGCTATTTCCTCTGATGTATGCTGGTGGTCATGTGCATCGTGACCGTGACAACAATAATGTTTTTCACTCATTTATCCTTACCCTCGTTCTTTTGTTTCGTCTATCCTAACATACAGATATGCAACAATGGTTGCCCACTTCATTCCTGTGAAGAACATAGTCTGTTCCCGTCTATTTTCCAACTATTTAGCCTTTATATCGTAGAGGGGGTTTGTAAACCCTTTTTGGATAAATAGTTTTTCCATAGATGAATTGACGTTGGTCAATGTTAAGTTTTTGCCCAGTGCTTTTTGGATGATA
>JAGAYB010000025.1 GCA_017940705.1 Selenomonas sp.
CCTAATATGTTATACTGTCTATATAAATTTACATAAATTTACGTGAATAATACGAGAGAGGACTCTTTACATGCTAAAAAAAATTTTTATTGGCATCGGCTTATTGCTCATGCTGGTGGGCATTTTTGGTCTTTCCTATACTTGGCATATAGACCATCGCACGGCTGACAGCCTGTCGGCCTATTGCCGCATTGACTTCCAGTCTTCCCATACCGGGGACGGTAAACTGGAAGGCGCAGTCCTGACACTCTGGGACTGGCGCTACGATAACGCCAAGCTGAAAAACGAAGCCATCCTGTACACTGATGGCGCTGCCTGGGAAATGAAGGCGGCCACCAAGCAGACACCGCCCCCCCACGACAGCCGCGACCATGCCTGGCAGAATGAGAACAAACTGTTTGTCGAACTGCCCCGTTCCAGCCTGCCGGCCATAAAAAAAGCGGAAACCGTACGGTTCCGCTTCTACTACGACAATGGGCAGACCATCGACCTGCCACTGAACGAGCCTGATTTGGAATATTGGAAGCGGCAAGTTCAATAATTCGTACATCTGGAAGTCCGGCGAGGTCGGTCAGGGATTGCCCCGACTACGCCTGCCGCCCGACGCTCCGCTGGGGCAATCCCTGCCCGGCCCTGCCTCCGCATTATATAGCTAGTTCCGGTTCGCCACCCAAGTTAAAAATTATCAACTAGCCGGCAGCTGGCATGCTTGCCTAAGCGATGCGTCAGGCGCGCGAACGTAAAAAATCTCCTTTGCTTACCTTAATATCATGAATAAAAGTCTACTGTTTGAGCGTAGCGAGTTTTGACTTTTGTTCATGCTTAATTAAAAGCAAAGGAGATTTTTTAGTGAGCCGCCGAGTAGCGCGTGGCAAGCATGCCAGCTGCCGGCGTACCTCGAATAAAAAACCTTACCGATAAACTCTTGGCAGCCGTGCCCCCAACAAACATGGCACTTCATAGTTAATGGTATTGCCCCAGCGCGCCATCTCATCAATGGTCAGGCTGTCGCTGCCAAATAACGTAACCTCATCGCCAATCTGCACATCGGGAATATCCGTCACATCCACCATGACCTGATCCATGCACACCCTTCCGGCAACAGGCGCCTTTTTCCCATGAATCTCCACAAAGCCCTCTTTGCCATAAGCGCGGATATAACCATCAGCATACCCCAAAGGCAGGGTAGCAATCCGGCACTCCCTGTCAGCGATAAACGTCCGGCCATAGCCGACACTTTCCCCCGGATGCAAAGCCTTCACCCATGTAACACGGGCCTTGAGGCTCATCACCGGCTGCAAATCAAGGGGATGCGTCACTTCCTCCGACGGCCACAAGCCGTACTGAATGATGCCAGCCCTGACCATATCAAAATGCGCCTCGGGGATTTCCAAAATCGCCGCCGATTCGGCAATATGCTTGACAGACAGCTGCACGCCGTTTTTCTCCACAGCTGCCACCGCCTCTTTAAAGGCGGCCAGCTGCTTTTGCGTATAGCTTTTGTCCTTGGCGTCTGCCGCCGCAAAATGGGAGAACATACCTTCCACCTGCACCCCCGGCAGTTTAGCAATAGCCGCCGCCAAGGTGCCGGCTTCCTCCGGGCGCACACCGATACGCCCCATGCCCGTATCCACCTTCAGATGAACCCTGACTTCCTTACCCTGACGCACCGCTTCCTGTGACAAGGCTTTTGCCAGTGACAGCTCACAGACCACCTGAGTCAGGCCGTATTCCACAACCTCTTTGGCATCCTCCGGCATCACCAGCCCCAGCACCAAAATCGGCGTCAGAAAACCTGCCTGCCGCAGCTCCAAGCCTTCCGACAAGGCAGCTACCGCCAAATAATCAGCGCCTTCTTCCACAGCGACACGCGCCACTGCCAGCGCCCCATGACCATAAGCGTTGGCCTTGACCACAGCGCACAGCTTCACTCCCGGTGCCAGCTGTTTTTTGATTTCTCTATAATTATGACGTAACGCTTGCAAATTTACCTCAGCCCAAGCCGGACGATTTGGCATTATCCTCGCACTCCTTTATTTTTAACTTCTGTAAGTATAGCAAAATGGCATAGGAAAGTCTATAACGAGGCAGGAAAATGTCCCCCTCTTCAGCAGGTAATAGCACGAATATCAAAACCGGCAGCGAGCATATCTCTTCGCCTCGTTGCGAAGCGAAGCTAGTCCTTTAGGGAAACGCTAAGAGAATGTTTTGCCTATGGCAAAACCGGAACAACGGCGTTATAATTATAAGCATGATTAAAATGCTAAAAACAGCGGATATCGTGCTGCTCGGACTGCTGCTCGGCTTATCCCTGCTCCCCCTGCTTCCCTGGGGCGCTCCCCCGGACGCCTGCTATGCCGAGATTCGTCTTGAGGGGCGCGTACTGGACACCGTCCCCCTTACAGGACATCAGGGAGCAGAAGAGCGTTCCCTGACCTTTACGCAGGCAGGGACAGCGCATCACTATCTAATCCGCCTTGAACAAGATACCATTGCCATTAGCGCCGCAGACTGTCCTGATAAAATCTGTGTCAAGACAGGCGCCATCTCCCAGCCCGGAGAAATCATTGCCTGTCTGCCGCACAAGCTGATTATCGAGATAAAAACTGCCCGGTCAATGCCATAGGATGAAATAATGATGAACCTGCGTAATTCTTTACATATCGCCCTGCTGACAGCCTGCTCCCTGATTCTTTTTTTGATTGAAGGTCTCATTCCCTTCCCTTTTCTGGCCCCCGGAGCCAAGCTGGGGCTGGCTAATATCGTCACCGTCTATGCCCTCTATCGGCTGCCGGACGTAAAATCAGTCTGCCTGCTCATTTTGCTGCGCACGCTGCTGGCCTCCTTCTTTGGCGGCGGCCCCACTGTTTTTTTCTACAGTCTGTCCGGCGGTCTTACCAGTCTTGCCTTTATGTTTGTGCTCCAAAAATCTGCCCTGTTCAGCGTCCCGGGCATCAGCGCTGCCGGAGGCTTTGCCCACCACATCGGGCAATTAGCCGTCGCCGCCTGGACAGCGGAAAGCTGGCAGCTGTTCCGCTATCTGCCGCTGCTTGGCCCCTGCGGCCTCCTCACCGGCCTCCTCATCGGCCTGCTGGCGGCTAAAATTTTGCAGCTTATAAAAAATTGACTAGTCTGTTATTTTTTGCTATTATCATATTACAAGGTTACAACTGTTTTTCAAGGAGGAATTTACATGGATGTTAATACTCTTTCGGTTCTGCCGCACCGACGAACAGAGCTCTTGACCAGTCAGGAAAACCAGCTGCTGGGTGCCATTTCTGCCGTCAAGAGTTCCAATCAGGCAGCTGCTGACAGCCTGCCCCCGTTACACACTCTCATGGCCGGCCTTGATGCCGTGCAGGGTGCTCAGGAATTAGAGTACTTTGGCCGAGCTTCCCAGCCCGCTTTTGTCGTGGATGTCAATAGTGAGCAACAGGAGCTTGCCCAGTACGCCCAAGGCGCATTTCAGGTAGAGTTGACAATGTAGAAATAAGCCCACCCTGCTGACGAAAGTCATCCTCAGCAGGGTGGGCATCTTTGTGTCTCGCTATTACCATTCAATTCCCAAAATCTTTTCCAATAGCTCTTCTTCCGAGCTGGCCTCAATCTCCACAATCCTGCTGGGTGGCACTTTGGCCTGCTCCTGTTCCTCTTTTTTCTCCGCCTCTTTGGCGGCTTTTTCTTTTTCCTCAGCCTTCTTTTCCTTGGCCTCTTCCATCCGTTCCTGCTGCTCAGCCGTCATTTTTTCCAGCTGTGCAAAGAGTTTCATATTGCCCTCATCGTCGAAGGATATCGCAACCTGCTTAAAATGCACGCCTTCGCCCAGCTGTCCGCTTTCTTCAATGCGCTTGGTCATGCCGATGGCCGCTTCCACCTGTCCCATGACCTTGTCAGCATATTCCTCGTCACCAGCCATGCGCTCCAGTTCTTCCTTGGTAAAGACCACCGAATACTGCTTAGTGCCCTTGTCCATGTAATTCTTCATGTCATCCTGATTTTCTGCCACAAAGAAATCATAGTCGCCATACTTCTCCTGCAATCTGGCAAATAAATCCTGCGCCTTCTGCGACAACTGCGTCTGCCCGGCCTTCTGCTGTCCGGCCAGCGCCAGCCCGTCAGCTGAAAGTTCTACCTTCGCATCTGCCGCATACTGGGCAAAGGGCTCCTGAGCCTTCTCCTGCTTCCCTGCCCCTTTTTTGCCAATCTGCCCCATATTTTGATAAAACGAGGCGGCAAAATTGGTGCTGATGTTGTTTGACATGACAATCTCCTCCTGTGATACAAACGAAATCCTTTTCAAGGCAAATCTGCCCCAACGGCACAATCGCCTATTATCAGTATAGCATATATTTTCAGATATTTACAGATGCAAAATATGTATACTTTCTGCATCTCA
>JAGAYB010000026.1 GCA_017940705.1 Selenomonas sp.
AAGACCGTTGGGGTCATCACCCAGCAGGGCAGCAGCGGCCATGAGGGCGTTCTGCATGGATTCGTCATAGGGATTCATTATGGGAGCATCAAGACCTGCGGCCAGACACATCGCAAAGAAGGTGCTGTTTATCAGCGGACGGTTGGGCAGGCCAAAGGATATGTTGGACAGCCCCATGGTGGTGGGGTAGCCAAAGCGTTGCCGATACATCTGCAGGGTGATAAGCACTTCATAGCAGGCGTTTTTGTCGGCAGAGACCGTCATAACCAGCGCATCCAGGAGGAAGTCACCATCGTCAAGCCCTTGTTCCTTGGCGGCGGCAATGATTTTGTGGATTATCTCAATGCGTTCTTCGGCGGTTTTTGGCACGCCGTCGGGGGTGATGGGCAGGCACAGTATGGCAGCGCCGTATTTTTTTGCCAAGGGCAGAAATTCGGCAATACGTTCCGGTTCATAGCTGACGGAGTTGATGAGGGCGCGCCCGGGATAGGCTTTCAGGCCTGCTTCCAGAGCTTTGGCATCACTGGTATCAATGGCCAATGGTGCGTCAGTGAGCTGGGCGATTTCGGTAACAGCCCTTTGCATGGCAGCAGCCTGATTGATGCCGCCAACCCCCATATTGACATCCAGCAGATGTGCCCCGGCCTTGACCTGATTGACAGCTTCTTTTTTTACGCCCAGCAGGGAGCCTTCGCGGATTTCGGCAGCCATTTTTTTGCGGCCTGTGGGATTTATGCGTTCGCCAATCAGCCGGGTAGGCAGGCTTCTGTCAATGCATACGGATTTGCTGCGGCTGGTGAGCCATAATTTTTTGGTGTGTTTTTTTCTTTCCGGCAGGGGCAGGTTTTTGACAGCCTGCGCCAGCTCGCGGATATGCTCCGGGGTAGTGCCGCAGCAGCCGCCTAAATAGGTGGCACCGGCTTCCAGCAGTTTTACGCCCCATTTGCCGAAGTCCTGCGGCCCCATGGGGAAGACGGTTTCGCCGTCTTTTAAATAGGGCATGCCGGCATTGGGCAGGACGCTGATGGGACAGCGGCAGTTGTCGGCGATGGTTTTCACGATGGGCACAAGTTCTTCCGGGCCAAGGGAGCAGTTTACGCCGATGATATCCGCGCCCATGGCTTCAAGGAGTATTGCTGCGGACTGGGGGTCGGTACCCGTCACGGTGCGGCCGTCCTCGCTGTAGGAGAGCTGGCAGATAACGGGAATATTGCAGGCTGCTTTTGCCGCCAGCAGGGCGGCGCGCATTTCCTGTATATCAATGCAGGTTTCGATAATCAGATAATCTGCACCGGCCTTGGCAAGTGCCTGAGCCTGAGCAAAGAAATTATCATACGCTTCGTCAAAGGATAAATCGCCTAACGGCTCGATAAAACGTCCCGTGGGGCCCATGGAACCTGCTACCTTTGCCCGGCCTTGAGCCGCTTCCTTGGCAATGGTTACAGCCGCCGTATTTAATTCGTCCATACGGTCTGTAAGGCCATAGTGTTCCAGTTTTAAAGGACTGGCGCCAAAGGTGTTGGTTTCGATGATGGTGGCACCGGCCTCAATGTAGGCACGATGGATGTTTTTCACCACTTCGGGATTTTCCACATTCATCAGTTCCGGGCAGGCTCCGGGCTGGAGGCCGCCGGCTTGCAGCATGGTGCCCATGGCACCGTCAAAGATTTCAATTTTGCTCATATATTTTGCTCCTGTTCTTATGGTTTACGCGAGGGGCAGTTTACCTGACTGCACAGGGCGCAGCTCTCAGGCTTGTGGCCGGGGCGCGTGTTTTCCTGTTTGCGGTACAGGCCGATGATGGCGGTAATGCTTTTCCGTGGCATAAGCATCAGGGAAGAGGTGAGGCTTATGCCGATTTTTTCGGCATTGGCCAGACGCAATAACTCCGGCTGCTGTTCGATGGGCCAGTCACCGTAGCCGGGACTGAACCGCCATTTCAGCAAAAAGCCCTGAGCTCCCATCTTGGGCGTGAGGGCTTTTTCCATACCGTCAGCCAGCTGCTCAACGGCGGTGGTGGCAGCGGCATCCATCAGCAGCGCCATGGTGTACTCACCGTCAGCAAACCGGGCGGTAATGTCTTCTTCAATAGCTTCGCCGACCGTAGCCGCCAGAACAATGACCTTTTCACAGCCTGCCAGATGACCGCTGATTTTCTGTCCTTGCAGTTTGCAGGACGGTTGAGACTTTATTATCTGTTCCTGACAGTCATAATCGTAAATTTCCCATATACCCCGGGGCTGAGCCAGCAGGCGCGCATTGTCGCAGGCTGCGGCGATTTTGTCCCCGGAAAAGTCCCGGGCTTTCATAAGGCCGGCATAGCGCTTGGTTTCCTGATTATCAATAGCCAGTAACGGGGCGTTATAGACGGGCATAACATCACGACCTTAAATTTTTTAAAATGTTTCACGTGAAACAATAGCATTTTTTGTCATTTCATATTATTATATAGGTATGGCTTTTTGGCAGGCGTAATTTATTTACATCTGTCCAAAATGAATCCAGTAATGTAACAATTATACTTAGTTTTATTAGTTTTTACAAGAATCACTGTTACATATAGCAAAGAAAGCGGTGAAAAAACTTGGCAAAGATAATAGCTATTGCCAATCAGAAAGGCGGCGTGGGCAAGACAACCACATCGGTGAATCTGGCAGCCTGCATCGCGGCCAAAAAGAAGAAGGTTCTGCTGGTGGATTGTGACCCACAGGGAAATGCCAGCAGCGGCTTTGGTGTGGAAAAGTCTGAGCTGGAAAAGACGATTTACAATGTGCTGGTTTATGATGATGAACCGGCAGCGGTAAAGGATGTTATCCAAAAGACGGACTTCAAGGTTGATATCCTGCCGGCCAATATCGAGCTGGCGGTAGCCGAGATAAAGCTGGTGGCGGCCATGTCCCGGGAAACCCGGCTGAAAAAGGCCTTGGATACGGTTCGGGATGATTATGACTACATTATCATTGATTGCCCGCCCTCGTTAGGCCTGCTTACCCTCAATTCCCTGACAGCCGCCGATTCGGTGCTGGTGCCGATTCAATGCGAATTCTATGCGCTGGAGGGCGTGGCTCAGCTGGTGCAGACCATCGAGCTGGTACGCAATAATCTGAATGCTAACCTGAAGATGGAAGGCGTGGTCATGACCATGTACGATTCCCGTACCAAGCTGGCGGAGCAGGTAGTGGAAGAAGTGCGGAACAGCTTTGCTGCCGTGGTTTACAAGACGATGATTCCCCGTAATGTGCGTCTGAGTGAAGCACCCTCCTTTGGACAGCCGATTATCTATTATGATAAGAAGTCCAAGGGGTCGGAGGTGTATATGAAGCTGGCAAAGGAGGTAATAGGCCGTGGCTAAAAAAGGCGGTTTAGGCAAAGGGCTGGGAGCTTTGCTTAGCACACCGGCAGCAGCTGAGCCGGAGCAATCTGAGAAATCTATGTCTGTGGCAATCGAAAGCATTAAGCCCAATCGTTATCAGCCCCGTATGGAGTTTGATGAAAGTGCGCTGGAAGAACTCAAGGAATCTGTCAGGGAGTTTGGCGTGCTGCAGCCGCTGCTGGTGCGAAAGCTGCCGGAGGGCGGCTATGAGCTGATTGCCGGGGAGCGCCGTCTCAGGGCGGCAAGGTTAGCAGGTCTTACCGAGGTGCCTGTTGATGTCCGGGAATACAATAATGAGGAAATCGCGCAGATTGCCCTGATTGAAAATATCCAGCGTGAAAACCTGAATGCGATGGAAGAAGCCAGAGCTTATGAGCGCCTGTTGCAGGAGTTTAAGCTGACTCAGGAGGCAGTGGCCAAAAAAGTAGGGCGCAGCCGTTCACATATCGCTAACTTCCTGCGTCTGCTGAATCTTGCCGAGCAGGTGCAGGCCTATGTGGCCAACGGTTCGCTGTCCATGGGGCAGGCCAAGCCGCTGCTCAGCCTGGAGAATAAGGATTTGCAGCTGGAAGCAGCAGATTATATCCAAAGCCGGGAACTATCTGCCCGTCAGTCGGAACAGCTGGTGAAAAAATTGCTGGAAAATCCGGATTTGCTTCATGGGCAGGATAAGGAACAGACCGGCAGAAAAACGGAACAGGATGTATTTATCCGCGATGCGGTGGATAAGCTGACGCAGATGTTTGGTACGCAGGTCAGAATCCATACGGGGAAAAAGAAGAGCAAGCTGGAGATAGAGTTCTATTCGCCCGAGGATTTGGAACGCATTATGGGGACAATGATGGAGCGCCATCAGAGTACGAAACAGGCCAAGATGGATGCCCTGCGCCAGTTCTCGCAGACAGGCAAATTTACCGTATAAAAGAGGAGTTTTAGTTAAAAAAATGAATATGAAATATTTTATGAGCTTTATGGGGGACAATATGCCATTTCTGGTAATGATTATGGCTATTGTCATGCTTATTATGCTGGGGATTATGATTAAGCAGGCATGGAACCTCAGTTACATGAAAAAGCGTTATCGCAAGATGATGAGCGGTGTGGACGGTGATAATCTGGAACGCCTGCTCATGGGACACATTGACGAGGTGCATCATGTGGTAGAGGAAAACCAGCGTTTGGACGCTGAATACCACCGCATTGACGAACTGCTGCAGCAGGCCGTAACCCGTGTGGGCATGGTACGGTTCAGGGCATTTGAAGACATGGGCAGCGATTTGAGTTATGCCGTAGCCCTGCTGGATGCCAATAATAACGGCGTGGTGCTTTCCAGTATTTTCGGCCGTGAGGATTCCAGAAGCTATGCAAAGCCCATTGTCGGAGGCAAATCGACTTACCCCATGACAAATGAGGAAGAGGAAGCC
>JAGAYB010000203.1 GCA_017940705.1 Selenomonas sp.
CCCCGGCATCAATATACGATTTTCCCGGCAAAAGCCCTCGACTATTTCCAGCATCTTTGCGTCTGTCATAAAGCACAAAAGCACCCTTTTACAGAGTGCTTATATTTTACTGTTTACTATGCGCCCGGCTCAGTCAAAACGACGAGAACCACGGCCGCCGCGCTTGGAGTCCGTCTTGCGGCGCAAGTCCGTCAGACGCTCATCGCTGTCCTTGAGGAACTTGGAAAGCTTATCCTCAAAGGAAGCGGAAGCAGCTCCATAACGGCCGGACTTACGGAAATCACGACCGCCGAAACTAGACCGCGGCGCACGGAAAGAAGGACGGCTTTCAGCTACGGCTACAGCCGGCTCTTCAGCCTTTTTTTCCTGAAGCTGTTTGATGGAGAGACCGATTTTGCCCTTTTCATCAATTGCTACAACCTTTACCTTGACCTTGTCTTTTTCTGCGAGGAAGTCATGAACATCCTTTACATATTCATCTGCGACTTCCGAAATATGGATAAGACCTGTTTTACCTTCGGGCAACTCGATAAATGCACCAAAATTGGTGATACCTGATACTACACCCTCAACCACGCTGCCAACTTCAATGGACAAATTAATACTTCCTCCTTATGTATTTGAAAATACAGGGTTTATTATACCCTTGACCGCTGATTAGTGTCAAGACGCACAAAACTCATTTATGACCGGCACTGTAGGGCAACTCACCGGCTCGGGTCATGCCAAGTTCCTCCCTGGCGACCTTCTCGATATGCCCCAATTCATTAAGCTGCTGCTGTTCGGCCTTTAAGGCCGCATTTTCCTTCTCGGCAGCTTCCAGCCGGGATTTGGCCACAGCATAATCATCTGCTACCTGACTCAGATAAATCTGCTGTGATACCAATATGGAAGCAAAGTACATGATGATGACAAACATGACCACTGCGAACCAGTTTATATTGCGCCGCTTGCCTTTTGTCTCCATCGTTATACCTCCTTCCCTTTAATCCATAACAAATCCAAACTCTATAATAAACTTAAATCATTTATCTGGCAAGATTTTTCTATGTTTCCGACCATTGATAATATTGGGTGGAGGCAATCTGCCGGAAATATGAAGCGCAGTTTGCGCAATGAAAATGCCCCTTCACATTTTCCATATCAGGGCGGCCATCAACCAGCTGTACAGCCCGGCCTTCGATGTAATCCATCATTTCACCGCATCGGGGGCAGACGCATTGATTGTTCGCATCCCGCTTTAAAATCACCGGCGGCAAATCACCGGTGTTTATGATTTTTTTTGCCTTGTCCGGCTTAGCAGCCGTCCGGGGCAGGTCATGTTCATCATAAAAGCCGGAACCCAGTAACTCCTGAAAATATATGCCGCAATCATAGCATTCATACTTAGGCAGTATCGAATCCATATCTGCCCGTCCCTGCACGATTTGCACAGCCTTGCCATCAACGAAGTGCAGCGGCTTACCGCATTTCGGGCATATAAAATTATTGGTCGTATCTTTCTGTAATTGATATACAGCCATTTTTTCTCACCAATCTTCCCCGTAAGTTACGGATAATAGTGAATCTGCACTTTGTAAATATTCCCCGTCTGACTGTCAAAAACCTGCTGCAAAAAAAATATTTTATATTACAGCTTCAGCAAAGCCTCTGCTATCCGGCTGCCGGCCTGAGGTTTTGCACAGGCCAGCGCCGCTGCCCCCATCTTTGCCAGTGTATCTGCCTGAAGCATCTCCAGCACCGCCGGAGCTAATTTTTCTCCGGGATGGAGCCACAGGGCAGCGCCGTTTTTGGTAGCGTAGACAGCATTTTCCGTTTCCGGCCCCGGTATGGGGTCATGCAGCAGCATGGGCAGGCCCAGAACAAATGCCTCGCTGATGGTCAGTGCTCCCGGCTTGGTGATGAGCATATCCGCCGCGCGCATCAGCTTGTGAGCCTCGTCCGTATAGCCCCAGAGATGCAGGCGGTGATGGGAGCTTTCCGCAAAGGCGGACGCCTTATTTAGCAAATCAGCATTGCGTCCGGTAATGACCAGCAGTGTCAGCTGTTCTTTAATGGTCTCCAAGGCTTCCAGCGTCTGCTCAATGCCCCCCAGCCCCAGTCCGCCGCCCATGAGCAGGATGACTTTTTCCTGCTGTCCGATGCCGAGCTGCTGACGCATGCCCATCTTATCCGGCAGCTGCAGCAGCCTGCTGCTGACGGGAATGCCCGTAACCAGCAGCTCTTTATCAGCAAAGCCCTGCTGCTGCATGTCCCTGAGCATATTATCCGTGGCCATGAAATAACTGTCCACATGGGGACACAGCCAGACCTGATGCAGGGTATAATCCGTCATGACCACGGTCAGGGGCAGCCGGCTGTCATTCCGTTCTTTCCATAATGAAGCCGCCGCCGCCGGAAAGGGATGGGTACATACCACGATGTCAGGCGTATATTTTTTATACAATCCGGCAAAGACCGGCAGCATAAACCTGGCCACGCTCTGCTTGGCCAGATTGCCGCCGGCCTCTCCCCCTGATACCTTGTAAAACACGTCATAGAGGTTTGGTACAAAGCGCAGCATTTCCAGATAGAGCCGCTTTATCAGCCAATGGCTAAAGGCCGTGGACTTGGCCATAAAGTCCACGGTATCAATTCTGGCCTTCGGTTCCTGACTGCCAAGCTCCCGAGCAACAGCCTCGGCAGCCTTTATATGTCCCGAACCGATGGATGCCGTCAAAATCAGGATTTTCTTTGCGCTCATACCTGCACCTCCTCTCATGCACACTTGCCTATTGTATCACAAAACCATAAGCCACGGTACAAAAAGTTATGCGCACAGCCCTCCGTCCACGTTCAAAATCGTGCC
>JAGAYB010000204.1 GCA_017940705.1 Selenomonas sp.
AGTTCTTCTGCGTACTTGGTCGGATGCAGTTCGAGGAATGCCTGACCGAAGCAAGCGGAGAAGGTCGGCGTCGGTTCGGTGATGCCGCGTTCCGTACCAGCCAGTTTAGCCGTGAAGCCGGAGAGGAAGTAATACTTCGTCTGTTCCGGAGTCAGGATGGAAACCGGGGGCAGTACGCCGAAAGCATCAGCGGACAAGAAGATAACGCTCTTGGCTGCCGGAGCTGCGCTCTTATCATTGACAAAACCCTTAACGGTGCCTTTGATATGGTCGATAGGATAGGACACACGGGTGTTTTCCGTGATGGTCTTATCAGCAAAGTCAATCATGCCCTTGTCGTCGAGGGTTACGTTTTCCAAGAGAGCATTACGCTTGATAGCGCCATAGATGTCCGGCTCGGATTCCATGTCGAGGTTGATGACCTTTGCATAGCAGCCGCCTTCAAAGTTGAACACGCCTTCATCATCCCAGCCGTGTTCATCGTCACCAATCAGGAGACGTTTCGGGTCAGTGGACAGGGTGGTTTTACCCGTGCCGGAGAGACCGAAGAAGATAGCCGTGTTCTGACCCTGCTTATCCGTGTTGGCAGAGCAGTGCATAGCAGCAATGCCCTTGAGCGGCAGGAAGTAGTTCATCATGGAGAACATGCCCTTCTTCATTTCACCGCCATACCAGGTGTTGATGATAACCTGTTCACGGCTCGTGAGGTTGAAGACAACAGCCGTTTCGGAATGCAGTCCCAATTCCTTGTAGTTTTCTACTTTAGCCTTGGAAGCGTTGTATACAACGAAGTCCGGCTTGAAGTTGGCCAGTTCCTCTTCCGTCGGCTGGATGAACATATTGGTTACGAAATGTGCCTGCCAGGCAACTTCCACGATGAAGCGGACAGCCATGCGCGTATCTTTATTGGCACCACAGAAAGCATCTACAACGTAGAGTTTCTTGTTGGAAAGTTCTTTCTTGGCGATTTCCTTCAGAGCGTTCCATGTTTCCGGCGTAGCTCTGTGGTTATCGTTGTGATAGTCGTCAGAATCCCACCAAACAGTGTCATGGGAGGTTTCATCGTCAACGATGAATTTATCTTTAGGAGAACGGCCGGTGAAGATACCAGTCTTGACGTTTACAGCGCCCAGCTCGGAAATCTGCCCCTGCTCGTAGCCCGTTAAGCCTTCTTTAGTCTCTTCTTCAAACAGCGTCTTATAGGACGGATTGTGAAGAATTTCGGTCGTACCAGTGATGCCATATTGGCTAAGATCGATGTTTGCCATTTTACATTCATCCTCTTTCTAAAAAAGATACTTTAGGTCATGAGAAGTATTTCACATTCACTTCACACCACGCATATTATATTAGCTTATTTTTCCATAAATGTCAACTATTTTCTTCGCTAATTGAAATAATGCTATTTATTGGAATTGTCTGTCAGCTAGATAAAAAAGAAAACCACTGCGTATTATTGCGCAGTAGTTTTCGCTTAAATGATATTACAATCGCTCTTTGAGCATATCCGCTGCCGCCAGTAAACCGGCAATCATGGCTGCCGGTCTGGGCGGACAGCCGGGGATGTAAATATCCACGGGCACTACCTTGTCAGCAGCCCCCACGATGGCGTAGCTTTCACCGTAGGTATTTCCTCCGGCAGCGCAGGCGCCGCAGGCCATGACCAGACGTGGCTCGGGCATAGCCTCGTAAGACATTTTCAAGGCCTGCTCCAGATTACGGGTCACTACGCCGGTCACCATCAGCAGGTCAGCATGACGAGGCGAAGCGTCCACATGCACGCCATAGCGGTGCAAATCGTAAACAGGATTGGACATGGCGCCCATTTCAAAGTCGCAGGCATTGCAGGAACCGGCATCAAGATGGCGCACGTGCAGGCTGCGTCCCAGCTTTTGTTTGATGACTTCGGCAGTCACCTCAGCAGCCGTTTCCGTAATTACCGGCATGGCATCGCAGTTTTCATGCCTTAGGCTGCCCATGGCTTTTTCCACACAGGCGCCGCAAAAGAGACAACGGCGGTAGTCTATCGTATAGCCATCGGCGGTATCCGTCACCTTGAAGGCACCCACCGGACACACCGCCGCACAGGCTGCACGCAGGTCTTGGGGACAGCTGCCGGTTATCTTTCCCCGATAACGCTCACTGCCGCTGAAAGACAGTTCTTCGGTAGCGATTTTATCTTTTAACAGTCGTTCTATTACCTTAAACATGATACTCTCCTAATCAGCGGTCAATACAAGCATAACAAAGTTCAAAGCTCTTGTTTATCAGCGGAAAATCAGGAATGATATCCCCCTGTACGGCAATAGTCACTGCCGGCCAGTTGGGATAAGAGGCGCTGCGGACGAAAATGCGGTCGATTATGCCGCCCTCAGCCAGCGCTGCATAATGGAAATCACTGCCCCGGGCTGACTCGCTGATGCCCCAGCCCTCGCCTTTGACTTTTGACCAGTCAATTTTGACCGTCAATTTTGACTTGTCAGCAGCCGTGCCCTGCAGCAAATCCAGCAGCTGCGCAATCAGGGCAAAGGATTCCTGCAGTTCCCGGATGCGCACGGCCAGACGCGCCGCCACATCGCCGCTTTTTTCCGTAATCAGGTTAAACTCCAGCTCGGGATAAACGCCATAGGCAAAGTCCTTGCGGCTGTCATGGGCAAAGCCCGAGGCTCTTGCACCTACGCCCACCATCGCCAGATCCAAGGCAGTGGTCTTCCTCACCGTTCCCGTCGTGCGGATACGGTTTTGGAAATTGGCCTGCTGGTCAAACATATCCTTCAGGTCAGTTACATTTTGCGCCGTCTTCTCCATCACTGCGGCAATCGCCTCGCTGATGGCCGGCGTGATATCTTTGGCCACACCGCCGGGAATGATTACGCCGCGCAGAAAACGGTTGCCGGCAATCTGCTCCTGCAGGCGCATGAGCATTTCTTTGGTACGTCCGCCAAGGCTGATGGCCGGATTAAAGCCCACACCTGCCGGAATATTGCCCAAATCACCCACATGATTGGTAACGCGTTCCACTTCCGCCAGCAGGGTGCGGATGATTTCCGCGCGCCGCGGGATTTTAACGCCGGCTATTTTTTCCACGGCCTGACAATAGCTCCATGTATTGGCCACCGTGCAGGCACCGCAAATGCGCTCCACTATCGGCAGGGCTTCCGTTACAGACTTGCCCTCCATTATCTTTTCCAAGCCGCGATGGGTGTAAAAGAGACGGGCATCCAGCTGCAGCATGGACTCACCAGCCTGACTGAAACGGAAATGCCCCGGCTCAATGATACCGGCATGAATCGGTCCTACCGGCACTTCAAAGACGCCCTCTCCTCTGGCTACTGCCATATCCATACGGCGCTTGCCGCGCACCTGAGCCGCTTTTTTCACCTGCTTGCGCAGCGGGTAATAATTTTCGGGAAAGGTATCATGCAGTACCAGCGGCCTTGGGTCAGGATGCCCCTGAGGCACAATGCCGAACATATCCTGAATCTCGCGTTCATACCAGGCAGCCGCCGGTATGACAGGCGTTAAGGATTCATAGCAGCAGGCTTCGCCCGGTGCAAACACAGCTTTTACAGCTTCCATTTTATGCTCAGCCAGATTTTCAAAGACCACATAGATGGCCAGTCCCCCCACCGCAGAGTCAGCCGTTTCATCCCGGCCAAACATCGCCGTCAAGGGATTTTTGCCACCGTTGGACAAGATGTTTGCCGTCCCTTTAAGGGCGCTTGGTTTGACAATTTTCAACTGCCACATTGTTTCAGCCATTAGTGAACACCTCCCATGACAATTTGCGCCGCTGCCGTCAGGATAGTTCCGACATAGGGAATTTCATTGACAAAGGCACTGATGATACCGCTGCCGGCCAGCATGATGATAAGCACCGCTGTATCAAGACGCCCCAGCAGTTCTCCTGCCGATTTACGGCTGGGCTTACCCCCCAGCATGCGCATGGCATGATAGAGGATGCCAAACAGCATCCCGGCCAGAAAAACCAGTGCCAGAATACCCAAATACGGATGGTTGTCTGCAAAGAAGGCTGCAATGATAAAGAACTTACTGAAGAATACGCCCATGGGCGGCATGCCTAAGATGCCCACAATGCCCAGCAGCCAGAACATGGCTGTACGGGGCGCCTGCTGCATCATGCCATGAATGCGCATCATGTTTTTGGTCGCGTAG
>JAGAYB010000027.1 GCA_017940705.1 Selenomonas sp.
CCGGGTATTTATCGCAGGTTCCACCCGTAATAAGCTGCGGCTTAAGGAAGAGGCCAGTCTTTATACTTATATGAACGTGTATCAGGATGGCATTACCCTGTACGGGTTTGCTACGGAGGAAGAATACGATGTGTTCCAGCTGCTTATTGGGGTGTCAGGCATTGGCCCCAAGGTGGCACTGGGGATTCTTTCCGGCATTACGGTGGAGGGACTTTGCAAGGCCATTCAGAATAAGCAGGCAACGGTACTGACTAAATTGCCGGGGATTGGCAAGAAGTCGGCAGAAAGGCTGATTCTGGAGCTTAAGGACAAGGTGGGCTTTGCGGCTGGTGCCGGCACAGAGGAAATACTGACCTTGGATATGGAAGGCCCGGTGGGAGACGATATCATCAGCGAAGCCCAGGCAGCGCTGATGGCGTTGGGCTACAGTCAGGCCGAGATTGCGCCGGTGCTGAAAAAGGCTGTAAAGTGCAAGACAACGGAAGAAATTATCAAGCTGGCATTAAAAGAGCTGAACAGATTTTAAGGAGGGCTGAGGCTTGGCTGAGGAAGATTTTTACGACATGGATATAGACGATGGCCGCATTGTGGCCATGGACGAACAGCGGGCCGATGACTGGCAGTACAGCCTGCGCCCCCGGAAATTAAATGAGTACATTGGTCAGGACAAGGCCAAACAAAATCTGGAGATTTTCATTCAGGCGGCCATGAACCGCGGCGACGCGCTGGACCATGTGCTGCTTTATGGTCCGCCGGGACTTGGGAAAACCACGCTGGCCGGGATTATCGCCAACGAAATGGGCGTAAATTTCCGGCAGACTTCAGGCCCGGCCATTGAACGTCAGGGTGACCTGGCGGCTTTGCTTACCAACCTGCAGGAGCACGATGTGCTGTTTATCGATGAGATTCACCGCCTGTCCCGGAGTGTGGAGGAAGTTTTATACTCCGCTATGGAGGATTTTGCGCTTGATATCATCATCGGCAAGGGGCCTAGCGCCCGGTCTATTCGCCTGGATATTGCGCCATTCACGCTGATTGGGGCTACTACCAAGGCCGGGGCACTGGCGGCGCCGCTGCGTGACCGTTTTGGCATTATCTCGCGGCTCGAGTATTACACGCCGGAGGCACTGGTGACGATTATCAAACGGGCGGCAGAGATTTTGGAAATACCCATTGAGGAGCGCGGCGCGCAGGAAATTGCCCGCCGTTCCCGGGGGACGCCGCGTATTGCCAACCGTCTGCTGAAGCGTGTCCGTGATGTGGCGCAGTATGAAGGCAGGGATATCATCACCGATGAAATTGCCGATAAGGCGCTGTCGCTGCTGGAAGTAGACAAGGCTGGCCTTGACCATACGGACAGGCGGATGCTTATGACCATGGTCAGGAAATTTGGTGGCGGCCCGGTAGGGCTGGACACTCTGGCGGCGGCCATCAGCGAAAGCACGGATACGGTGGAAGATGTGTTTGAGCCTTTCCTGATTCAGCTGGGCTTTATCAACCGTACCCCACGGGGGCGTGTCGTGACAAAGGCCGGTTACGAACACTTGGGGATTCCCTATCCTGAATAGGAGATTATTACATGAAGTTATTGTTACATATGTGCTGTGGGCCGTGTTCCTGTTATCCGGTCAAAAAACTCCGGGGTGATGGGATAGAGCCTGTAGGGTATTTTTTCAATCCCAACATTCACCCTTATAAAGAATGGGAGGCACGTCTCAATACAGCGCGTGAGTTTGCGGCAAAGGTCAATATGGAATTTGTTGCCGACGAAAATTACCGCCTGCGTGATTTTTTGAAACGGGCTTTGCCGGCAGAGGCTCTGCCCAATGGCCGTTGTACCATGTGCTACACATGGCGGCTGGAGGAGGCTGCGCGGTATGCGGCTGCTAATGGTTTTGAGGCTTTTACCTCGACGCTGTTCTACAGTATTTACCAGCAGCATGATTTGATGAAGCGCACGGCAGAAAAATTTGCGCAAATGTATGGCGTGAATTTTTATTACGAAGATTTCCGTCCCGGCTGGCAGGAGGGCATTGATATCAGCCACGAACTGGAACTTTACCGCCAGCCTTATTGCGGCTGCATCTTCAGCGAAGAGGAGCGGTACAGCAAGGCTATCCGCAAGCAGCGGAAGAAGGATAACAAGGCGAAGAAACGTGCGCGTTTGGCGGCTGAGGCGCAGCAGGAGGGGACAAAGGCATGAAGAAACTGACGCTTATATTATTTTGTTTGCTGGCTTTGTGTCTGTGCCCGGCTGGTAACGTTCAGGCGGCCTGGCAGCCGGAGCTGCTGGTGTCCCTGAGCCAGAGTGCCAGCACCGTGCGCCTGTCGGGGAATATCCCTGTGGTTCTGCGCCGCATTGATAACAAGAAAATTCTTTGGGAGGGCAAGGCCAGAACCTATGCGACCCTTACTTTTAGCGATAAGGGCTGGGAACTTAATGGTCAGCCGTTAAAAAAAGCTGATTCTGCGGCTTTGGAGCTGGTGACACCGGACGACAAGCTGCTTGTCAGGCAGGTCAGCACCGTTGACAATAAGTCCTATCGCGGCGCTTTGCGCCTGCTGCCCCGTAAAGGGAAAATACATGTTCTGAACCGGGTGCCGGTGGAAGAATACCTTCGGGGTGTCGTGCCGGTGGAAATGCCGGCAGACTGGAATGCGGAGGCCGTCAAGGCGCAGGCTGTGGCGGCCAGAACCTATGCTTTAGGACACCGCAAGCGTCATGGGCAGGAAGGCTATGATATCTGCGCTACCACTCATTGCCAGCAGTACGGCGGCAAGGAAGCGGAGCGTCTGGCGGCCAGCAAGGCTATTGACGCTACTTATGGCGAGGTTTTAAATCAAGGCGGCAAGCTGATTGATGCCGTGTTCCATACTGATTCCGGCGGCATGACGGAGAACAGTGAGGACGTTTGGGGCAGCAGGATTCCCTATTTGCGGGCAGCCAAAGAATTGCGGCAGGGGACATATCCCTGGGAGAAGAATATTACTGCCACGGAACTGACGGGGCTGCTGGCCCACCGGGGAAAAAATATCGGCGAATTAAAGAAAATCGAGCTGTCGCCGCTAAAGTTTGACAAGGCTGGCAAGGACAGAACCGTGTCCGGCCGGGTGAAAAATGTTATTTTTATTGGCAAAAACGGCAGAGCCAGTTTGAGCGGCAACGACCTCAGAGGAATGCTGGGGCTGAAAAGCACAGTGTTTTCCATGAGTCTCAACCGCAATGTGGTCTTTGTTAAGGGCTACGGCTGGGGGCACGGTCTGGGACTTTCCCAGTACGGAGCCAAGGCTTATGCTGACAGCGGGCATTGGGACTATAAAAAGATTTTATTGCACTATTATAAGGGTGCGGAACTGAAGAAATTATATTGATATAGAAGGATGTAACATGTTATTACTCTCGGATTTTGATTATGAACTGCCAGAAGAACGGATTGCTCAGGTGCCCATTGAACCGCGGAACGCATCGCGGCTGATGGTGCTGAACCCCGCAGATAAAACCATTGAACATCGGCATTTTTATGACTTGAAAGAATATGTGGAGCCGGGGGACACGCTGATTTTTAATGACACCCGGGTTATGCCGGCCCGTCTTATCGGTCACCGTGACCAGACCGGCGGCAAGGTAGAGGTGTTTTTGCTGCGGCGCATTGACAGTACGCATTGGGAAACGCTGGTAAAGCCGGGGAAGAAGGCCAAGCCCGGTTATAAGATTAACTTTAGCGATGAACTCAGCTGTACAGTCACTGACCATACGGATTTTGGCGGCCGCATTGTGGAATTTGCCTATGAGGGAATCTTTGAGGAAATCCTCGACAAATTGGGCGAAACGCCGCTGCCTCCTTATATCCATGAAAAGCTGGAGGACAAAGAGCGCTATCAGACCGTTTACAACCGCGAAGAAGGTTCGGCGGCAGCTCCTACAGCCGGCCTGCATTTTACCAAGGAGCAGATGCAGGAGCTCAAGGACATGGGCGTTAATCTGGGCTTTGTCACTTTGCATGTTGGTTTGGGGACTTTCCGGCCCGTTAATGTCGAGGATATCCAAAAGCATGATATGCACAAGGAATTTTATAATGTGCCGGAGGAAACAGCACAACTCATTATGGAAACCAAAGCTGCCGGTCATCGAGTGATTGCCGTGGGGACTACCAGTATCCGCACTTTGGAATCGGCGGCTGACGGCATGGGAAAGATTAGCGCCAAGAGCGGCTGGACCCAGATTTTCATCTATCCCGGCTATGACTTCAAAATTGTCGATGCCATTATCACTAATTTCCATCTGCCCAAGTCCACGCTGATTATGCTTATCAGCGCCTTTGCCGGCAGGGAATTTGTATTGAAGGCGTATAAGACAGCCGTGGAGATGAAGTACAGATTCTTTTCCTTTGGTGATGCTATGTTCTTAAAGACAAGTCAGCCCCAAGCAGAACGCGATAAGGAACTGCTGGCGCTGGAGGAAGCTCACCGTCAGGTTACCCCCGTATAAGGAGGAGTAGCTGTGTTTAAAAATATCTTGCATCATAAAGCGGCATCCTGTACGGATTGTGCTAAGCTGTGCTGCACGAAAATCGAAAATTTCACGGTGACTGCTGGCAATCTGACCATTTTTGCCGATGTGAACATTCATCTGCATTGCGGACAGCTGACGGCGCTGATCGGCCCTAATGGCGCCGGTAAAAGCACGCTGCTGAAGGCTATTTTGGGCGAGGTGCCCCACAAGGGACAGCTGCATTATGCTGATGCAGAGGGGCGGCGCAGCGGTCAGCCGATTATCGGTTATGTGCCCCAATACCTGCGTTTTGACGTCAGTGCGCCCGTAAGCGTTATGGATATATTTCTGGCCTGCCTGACAGATAAGCCTGTCTGGCTGACATCCGGGCGGAAAATGCGTCCGCGGGTGCTGAAAAATCTGGCCAGAGTGCATGCGGAGCATTTAATTGACAGGCGTCTGGGGGCATTGTCCGGCGGCGAGCTGCAGCGCGTTCTTCTGGCGCTGGCGCTAGACCCACTGCCGGATTTGCTGCTGCTTGATGAGCCTGTTTCCGGCGTGGACCAGAAGGGGCTGGAGCTCTTCTATGAAATTTTGGCAGAGCTGCGGGAAAAGGAGGATATGGCCATCCTGCTTATTTCCCATGACCTCAACATGGTTGCCAGACATGCAGACCAGGTGGTGCTGCTGAATAAGGGCGTCGTTGTCAGCGGTACACCCGAGGAAGTTTTCGCCGATGCGCGGACGATAAATACTTTTGGCCTGCTGGCAGGTAATATGACAGGAGGGCAGGCATAATGATGGAATTATATAGTCTGATGGATATACTCCTGCCCTTTGACTGGGCGCGGTATACCTTTATGAAACACGCCTTTCTGGCCATTTTGCTGGTGACGCCGTTGTTCGGCCTGCTCAGTACCATGGTGGTGTCCAACCGCATGGCGTTCTTTTCCGATTCTTTGGGGCATGGCGCCTTTACCGGTATTGCCATCGGCGTGCTGTTGGGCGCTGTGTCGCCGCTTGCCTCCCTGATAATTTTTTCTGTGGCCTTTGCGGTATTTATCACTTACATAAAAAATAAAAGCACGGCCTCCACGGATACTATCATCGGTGTGTTTTCCTCCACAGCCATAGCGCTGGGGTTGATGATTATGAGTCAGGGCGGCGGCTTTAATAAATTTTCTTCATATCTGATTGGCGATGTCCTGAGCATTACTGCCGCCGACTTGCAGTCACTTCTGGTAGTGGTGCTGGTGGTGCTGGGCAGCTGGGCGCTGCTCTTCAACCGTTTGCTGGTGCTTTCACTAAATTCAGCATTTGCCAGAAGCCGTGGCATAAATACGTTTTGGGTGGAAAGTTTCTTTGCGGCGATTTTGGCGGTGGTGGTGGCTATCAGCATTCAATGGGTCGGTATTCTGATTATCAATGCCCTGCTGGTACTGCCAGCGGCGGCAGCCCGTAATGTAACCAATAATGTCAAGGCCTATCAGCTGCTGTCGGTACTGATTGCCCTAGGCGCAGGCCTTATGGGGCTGCTTTTTGCCTATTACTGCAATATGGCCGCCGGTGCGACCATTGTGGTGATTTCAGCGCTGATATTCTTCGTTACATTGGCGTTGAAATCCCGGTTCCGCAGGTGAGAATATGGATAATTGGTATAATAAAAAATGCGATGCGGCAAAAAGCCACATCGCATGCAGAAGGGGAACGCTTGCGTCTGTCGGTCTAACTGCATAAAGGGGAAGACCGGTGGAGGACGCGCGTTGATTGGTAACCTGAGATTATATATTCGTCAAAGGACGGGCAATCTCCTTCTTTTTCGC
>JAGAYB010000205.1 GCA_017940705.1 Selenomonas sp.
GTAAACTGCCACGGAGGGCAGACAGGCAGCAAAAATATGCCGCCCACCAGCATCCCCCAGCCGATGATGAGCGTTGGCCGCCATTTGCGTATCAGCCGTTTGGGCTTCATGGTGTAAACGGCTGCCGCCACCGCGGAAGCCAGCCCCCACCACAAAGCAGTAAGGGAAATGGACAGCTCCTGCAAAGTGCCGTGTGTAACCAGCAGAAACGTACCGCCTACAGCCATAGCCACGCATATAAGCTCTATGTATTGCGGCAGTTTGCGGCTGACAGCCGCCGTGTACCCCACGATAAATATGGGCATCAGATACTGCAATACCGTGGCCGCCGCTGCATTGCCGTACTTGATACAGGCAAAATACGTGTACTGCACGGCCAGCAGCCCTAAAATCGCAAAGACCAGCAAATCCCACGCATCCTTTTTGTCATGCCAGACACGCAGGATGCTTTCTTTGTATCTGCACATATCTATTGCCAGCAGAATGATTCCGGCCAGCAGCATACGCGAGACTACCAGCCATGCCGTAGAAAAACCGCAGTCCTGTAATAAATACTGGCCGGCCACGCCGCTGCCGCCCCACATAGAGGCGCCCAGACAGACCATGACCAGCCCTTTTTTCCGTTCATTCATCCATTTTGTTCATCCATTTGCCGGGTTAAGCTCAGTTCCACAGAATACGCCGCCCCAAACCGGGCATTCATTTCCTCGTCAGTCAGTGGGCGTTCCGCAGGCGGCGCAATATTCTGCCGGGGCTTGACCGCCGTCACCGGCCGCAAATCCTCCAGCTGGCTTTCCACTTCTGCCAGCTTTCCCTGCATATCCTGAAGGACAGCAGCGTTTTCTTCATCATCACCGGCCTCCAGCTGGGCAATCTGCGCCTCATAGCTGCTTTCCTGCGCTTTTAAGCCGTTAATCTGGTCATCCTTATAAGATGGCTGCTTAAGCGGCTGAACATAATTTCCGGCACCTATACCTATATTATTTACACTCATTATTATTTTTTCTCTCCTCTCCATTTATAGTTCCTTTACATCTTTACAGCTAATCCTAATCCCAATATCAATATAACGCAAAAGAATATCCTTGTAAATATTCACCACGCAAATTTAATCAAAATCTAACCTTAGGATAGCGGTCATCCACCTTCTGCCCGTCCTTGGTCTGCCGGAACAGCCACTCCCTGATGGCTTCGATATCATAGGCAAATGACCAGGTATACATGTGGCTGCCCCCGGCAAAAACCGTGTAGTTTATCGGATAACCAGCCGCCGCCATTTCCGCGGTGTTCCACTGGCAGGCCACCAGCCACTGCGCGGCGAACAGGTCGGGATATTTATCGCTGATGGCAATATTGGCCATGCCGCCCTGAGACTGCCCCGTACCGTAAATGCGGTTCTTATCCACACTGTAGCGGTTAATCACATCCAGCAGCGAGTCCCGCACAAGCGTCAGCCCCGATGTCCAGACGTTTTCATCCGTGGTCAGCATGCCCAGTTTCTCCACCAAATCCTTAGTATACTGAGGCGCCAGAACAATGCACTCACGCTTCTTCTGCTCCATGCCGTATGTTCATACCACAGCCCCGTTGCCTTGAAATAACGGCGCTTTAACCGCGTAGATATTCGCGCTGGCATCAGCGACAAAAAACAGCAGGGGATATTTTTTGTTGGGGTCGTAATTTTCCGGCAGGTAAAGATTATAAGGCATCACCGCGCCTACCTGCCGCCGGGACACCTGCCATATACACACCTGTCCCCACCAGGGCCAGCGCCAGCAATTTCCGATATTTTTGCATCATCATACCTCCTGCAAAAGCATTTACGCAAAAAAATCAACGCACCCCCAACGGGGCAGAAAACGCCTGCGCATTTTCGCGCCTCGTTATAACAACAGTCATATACTAATTGACAATAGTATACCCTCCTGTTATAATTATTTACAAATTTACACTTAATAATCATTCTCTCTACACATAGGAGGAAAGCGATGAGTAAAAAATATTTCCCTTTGTCCATTGACAAGCTACAAGAAATCATCAAAAAATATCCTACGCCGTTTCATATATATGAAGAAAAAGCCATCCGGCAGAATATCCGCGCTTTAAAGGAGGCCTTCGCCTGGGCGCCGGCTTTTTATGAAAAATTTGCCGTGAAGGCTCTGCCCAATCCGCGTATCGTGCAGATTCTCCACGAGGAGGGCGCAGGTACCGACTGCAGCAGTCTGGCAGAGCTTCTCATCTCCGAAGCCGCCGGCCTGAAAGGCGAAGAAATCCTCCTGACCTCCAACGACACCCCTGCCGATGAATTTCAGAAGGCCATCGAACTTGGCGCCATCATCAATCTGGACGACATCACCCATCTTGACTATCTGGAAGAAAACGCCGGCCTGCCGCAGGTGCTCTGCTTCCGCTACAATCCCGGCGACGCCGTGGATGGCAATGATATCATCGGCAGGCCCACCGAAGCCAAATACGGCCTGACCCACGCGCAGATGCTGGAAGGCTA
>JAGAYB010000206.1 GCA_017940705.1 Selenomonas sp.
ATTAGCCACTTTTTTGCCTCCATTATCCTTGCCGCCGGCGATACAGCCAGCCGTAAATGCCGTCATTAACACCAGCATCATAATCAATATCTTTTTCATTGTACAAAATTCCCCTCTCTATTGCAACTGAAATTTAATGTCCATGGCCGGTATGACGATGAATGACCGCGCCTGTCTTCACTCCCGGCGAGCTGAAGCCATGCCCCATCACCTCATTGGCCGACATGATAATCACGAAGGCATCGGGGTCGATGGCGTTTATAATCATCTTCATCTTGGCGACCTGCGTAAGGGTCACCACCACGAACACGACATTGCGTTCCCTCCGGGTAAAGGCCCCCTGCCCGTGCAGGAAGGTCACGCCGCGGCCTACTTCCATAATGCCCTCAGCGATGGTCTCCGCCTGATTGGACACGATTAAAAGCGCCTTGCGGCTGTTGAAGCCGGCAATGACCTTATCCGTCACCATGGCATTCATAAACATACAGATAAGCGTAAACATGGCCGGCGCCACGCCAAACATAAACGCCGCCGCCAGCATCACGAGGCAGTTAAAGGCGAAAATCACACCGCCCATATTGAAGGAATAGAGTTTCTTGGCAATGGCGCCCACGATATCAAAGCCGCCGGTACTGCCGTTCATGCGGAACACAATGCCATAGCCGATACCGTTGAACACGCCGCCAAAAATCGCCGCCAGCATCATCTCATTTACCGGCGCATAGGCATTCAGCGGTCTGGTGATATCAAGGCAAAAGGAAAAAATAGCCGTGCCGATAATCACATCACAAGTATAGCCCTTGCCCAGCAGCCGCCATGCCGCTATCAGGAGCGGAATATTGTAGGCAAAGGTCTGGGCACCGATGGGCAGATGCGTGAGGTAATACACAATCATGGCAATGCCCGTAGCGCCGCCGGTGAGCAGATGGGAAGGCACCAGAAAGAGATTGATGGAAGAACTGGCGATAAGACATCCCACCGTAATGCCGACATAACGCAGCAGACGGTGTTCCAGCAGTCGCAGCTGTATCATCTGCCCAGTCCCTCCAAACGCACTTCCTTATCCTGTGGCAGAGCCGAGGTATCAATGGTCAGCCAGTCGCTGTGCCTGCCGTCCTCTTCCTCCTGCAGCAAAGGGTCGCCCTCTGCTGCCATAGCCTCAGCCTCGGCCTCATCCAGCGGCAGAGCCGTAATCTTTATCTCCAGCAGCTGGCCGTCCTCGGGATTCACCAGCAGCAGCAAATGCTGATGAGGATATCCCGGACGGTTAAAAATCAGATAGCAGCTGCCTTCGATGTAGCGGCGCTGCTGCCTGCCGTAGACCTTTTCCAGCCAGTATTTGGTCGCTCCTTTGCGCACGCCGTCCCGGGCCTCATATTTTTCCATGTCAACCACGAAGTCCACCACCTGCCCCGTTTTCGGGGAAATGCTGGCCTCATAGCCGTTTTTGTAAACATAGGTTTTGATTCTGACGCCCTGCTTTTGGGTTATCTTATCATACAGCGGTTCTCCCCATTTGCTCTGCAGGACGCTTTCTCTGTCCCCCAGCATTACGCCCTGACAGGAAAAATCTTCATCAATGACCTTGCCGGCCGCCATGACAGTCGTACTGAGCAGCAACAGGCAAAGGAGCATACAGCCGCTCAGCTTGCGCACCAGTTTTACCATAAGTCCCTCCTGAAATTGCCCTGCTCGAAAATCTTTACCTGCGTGCCGTCAGCCTTGGTGCCCACGATTTCCAAATCGCGTGTGCCAATCATGAAATCCTCATGCACCAGCGAATCATTTGCGCCTGCCTGCAGCAGGGTTACGCTGTCCATGTCCTCGCCACCGGCAATGCAGGTAGGATACGCCTTGCCCAAAGCCAGATGACAGGACGCATTTTCATCAAACAGGGTGTTGTAGAATAAAATTCCGCTTTGGGAGATGGGCGAATCAAACGGCACCAGCGCCACCTCACCCAGATAGCTGGCTCCTTCATCCGTTTCCAGCAGTCCCTTTAAGATTTCCCCGCCTTTTTCCGCCGTATAATCTACCACTTTGCCGTCCTTGAAGGTCAGCTTAAAGCCCTCGATGAGGTTGCCATTGTAGTTAAGCGGCTTGGCAGCTGTCACCGTGCCGTTTACACCATCACGCCTTGGCAGGCTGTAAACTTCCTCCGTGGGCATGTTGGCGGCAAATTCCGTCCCCAGTTCTGACTTTTCCGCACCGCCGGCCCAGATATGCCCCTCCGGCAGTTCAACGGTCAGGTCTGTGCCCAGAGAATTTTTATAATGCAGCCGGACAAACTTCTGCTCGTTGAGATAAGCCGCCGCCTGCTGCAGGAAATCAATATGCCTGCGCCACTCAGCCACGGTATCTACCCCATCGCCAATGCGGACGGTCTTAAAGATAGCCTGCCAGAGTTTTGCCACCGCCTCCTCCACAGGCACATCCGGGAACACCTTGGCCGCCCAGCCCTTGGTCGGCACTGACACCACACACCAGGTATTCTTGTTGCTCATGAGCCGCTGACGGTATTCCAGCAAAGCTGCCCCGGCGGCCTGATTGGCCAGCTGCAGCTTTTCCGGGTCAATATCGCTGAAAATCTGC